>JBIICS010000093.1:0-11374 GCA_044238735.1 Bacteroidia bacterium | reverse complement strand
AATTATATTTTTCGGCCAAATTAAATCCGATGGCAGAAAAAATAAGGTTAGGATAATCAGACTGAAACAAATCGAGTTTTAAATGGTTTTCGCCAACAATACGAGGGGTTCCCAGCACTTTTAAATCGCGTGTACAAAAAACAGGCGCAAGATTTTCGGGACCAAAGGGAGCAAATTGTTTTAATATTCTAAAAAACTTAGGGGTAATTTCTTTTAAGTCCAGTTCCTCATCAATTTCAATTTCCGGAATAAGCATTTCTTCGGTGATGGTTTGGGTAACTACCAGCTCGAACTTTTCAATAAAAGCCTCCACATTATCTTTATGAAGCGTTAAACCTGCCGCATATTTATGGCCACCAAACTGAATAAGAAGATCGCTACAACTTTCAATGGCCTCATAAACATCAAAATCCTTAACAGAACGCGCCGATCCGGCAACAACTCCGTTACTCTCGGTTAACATTATAGTTGGACGATAATATTTATCTGTTAATCGCGATGCAACAATACCAATAACTCCCTTATGCCAGGCCGGATTAAACAGCACTGTAGATTTACGCTTATGCCAACCCTTATCATCAATCATCTGAAAAGCTTCTTGAGTAATAATCTTATCCAAAGCTTGCCTGTCTACATTCGTTTTTTGAATAGCATTACCCGAAATATTTGCTTGCTCTGTATTTTCCGATAACAATAATTCAACAGCTTTATTGCCGGTTTCTATTCTTCCTGCGGCATTTATACGGGGACCTATAACAAACACCACATCGCTGATGGTTAAGTCGCGCTTAAGTTTAGCAATATCCTTTATCGCTTTTAATCCATTGGATGGATTTTGATTTAACTTTATTAATCCGAAATGCGCCAGCACCCTATTTTCGCCTGTAATGGGAACAATATCGGCAGCAATACTAACAGCCAGCAAATCTAAAAACTGATAGGCGTAATCCAGTTCAATATTATTTTTAATACACCAGGCGCAAATAAATTTAAATCCAATTCCGCAACCGGTAAGTTCTTTATACGGGTATAAACAATCTTTTCTTTTAGGATCAAGAACCGCGGAGGCTGCCGGTATTTGATCACCCGGACGATGATGATCGCAAATAATAAAATCCACTCCTTTAGTATTTGCATATTCAATTTTATCTACCGATTTTATTCCACAATCTAAGGCGATAATTAGAGAGTAACCGTTTTCGGCAGCAAAATCAATTCCTTTAGTTGAAATGCCATACCCCTCCTTATAACGATCCGGAATATAATAATGTATTTGATCAGCTGGTAGAAACTTAGAAAGAAAACCATAAACCACACTAACGGCAGTTGTTCCATCTACATCATAATCGCCATAAACAATAATCCTTTCTTTAGTAAGAAAAGCCTTTTCCAACCTGTCCACCGCCAAATCCATATCCTTCATTAAAAAAGGATCATGTAAATGTTCAAGTGCTGGCCTAAAGAATGTCTTTGCCCCCTGGTAATCAACTATACCTCTCTGTCCCAACAAATTAGCTACAATATCATCTACGTTTAACTCATCTTTTAAACGATTGATAACATTTATACTACTTTGAGATTTTATTCGCCAGCGCTTATTCATATTGGGTGGCTAAATTGCAAAATTATGCATGCTTTTACTAATAAATAGTGTAAATATTACCTTAATTAATTTCTATATATCTAAAAAACAGAAAATTAAATATATCAAAGTTGACAGGTGTTGAAAACCCTGTTTATATCTTAAAGCCCCGTTGGTCTATAACAGTTTGTCACAAAAGTGGAAATCGTAAATTTGCCCAACATCACTTTTATGAAAAGACCGATACGTGTACTTATTGCTAAAGTTGGATTAGACGGACATGACCGTGGTGCCAAAATAATAGCCTCATTTCTAAGAGATGCAGGAATGGAGGTAATTTACACAGGACTTCGCCAAACCCCTGAAATGGTTGTAAATGCTGCCCTTCAGGAGGATGTTGACGTAATTGGAGTGAGTATTTTATCGGGTGCCCACAATACTGTATTTCCTAAGCTAAAGAATTTAATGCAACAAAAGGGATTAAACGACGTTCTGCTTACAGGTGGAGGCATCATACCGGATGTTGACATGAAAAAACTTAACGATTTAGGTGTAGGAAAACTTTTCCCCCCCGGTACAGACACAAACGAAGTGGTGAATTACATAAAAGAATGGGTATCAAAAAATCGTAATTTCTAAACTAAAATAAAATGACAGAAGCAGCAGAAATGGTTACAACAGAATATAAACCAGAAAACATGAGCCTAACCAACACAAAAGCGAACATAGAAAATGGAATTCTAACCATTTATATCAATCGCCCCGAAAAATTAAATGCATTAAATCAGGCTACATTAGCCGAACTAAAGGCTTTAATTGAAGATGTTTATCATAACGATGAAATTAAGGGAGTAATCATTACAGGTTCTGGCAATAAATCATTTGTAGCCGGTGCTGATATTTCTGAGTTTTCGAATTTTAGTATTGATCAAGCCCGCCATATGGCTGCCAATGGTCATAGTATTTTTAATCTAATAGAACACTCTCCGCGACCAATCATTGCAGCCGTAAATGGTTTTGCATTAGGTGGTGGTTGCGAGTTAGCGATGGCTTGTCATTTAAGAGTAGCCTCTGAGAACGCAAAATTCGGTCAGCCCGAAGTTAATTTGGGTATTATTCCGGGTTATGCCGGAACACAACGTTTAACACAATTAATTGGCAAAGGTAAATCAATAGAATTACTAACAACCGGCGATATGATTGATGCTAACGAAGCCTATCGTTTGGGGTTGGTAAACCATGTGGTTTCTCAAGAAGAATTATTAACGAAAGCCAACGAAATCTTAAATAAAATAATAGCCAAGTCTCCTGTTGCAGTGGAGGGCGTAATTAAATGTGTAAACGCTTTCTTTACCGATGGGGTTAACGGCAATAAATTTGAGATTGATATTTTTGCTCATTGTTTTGGAAAAGATGATTTTAAAGAAGGTACATCTGCCTTTTTTGAGAAACGTAAACCTAATTTTACTGGAAAGTAATTTAAACCTTGAGTTTAATAAAAAAATTAGCCTCCCAAACTGCTATTTACGGTGTAAGTAGCATTCTTGGGAGGTTTTTATTTTTCTTACTTGTTCCCCTTCATGTTCGAATTTTTACTCCAACCGAATATGGAGCGGTTACCTATTTTTACAGCTTTGTTTCTTTTGTTGCGATCCTTTTAACCTATGGTATGGAAACCGCCTACTTCAGGTTTGCAGCAAAAGATGATAACAACCCGAATGTTTACAGCACTTCTTTACTTTCACTGTTATTCACCTCTGCTCTTTTTTTAATAATTGTTTGGTATAATGCGCCAAGCATAGCAGCACTTATTAAGTACCCCCAGTATACACAATATGTAAAATGGTTTGCCGCAATTTTGGCCGTAGAAGCGGTAACAGCTATCCCCTTTGCCCATCTTAGGCTCCAAAACAAAGCCTGGAAATTTGCTTCAGTTAAATTAATTAACATTTTGATTAATGTAGTGTTAAACCTAATTTTTCTTATTGCATTTCCCAAAATGGGATATTACAATGATAAAATCGGAATAGGCTATATTTTTATGGCTAATTTAATTTCAACGCTTTCCACCTTAGTATTGTTAAGCCCGTTGCTCTTTAAACATCGCTTTAAAATTGATACGGAACTCCTTAAAACTATGTTAAAATTTTCTATACCTCTAATGATTGCCGGTTTAGCAGGTATGATTAATGAAACCTTTGATCGCATAGCCTTGCGTTACCTGTTGCCGTCAACCCCATTATCAGAAAATCAAATGGGAATTTATGGAGGGTGTTATAAATTAGCGATGCTAATGACTATTTTTATTCAGGCTTATCGCTTTGCGGCAGAACCCTTTTTCTTTGGCAGACAGAAGGAAAAAGATAATCTTCAACTCTATTCAAAGTCGATGAATTATTTTGTAGCCATTTGTTGTTTAACTTTTATAGGGATTAATTTATTTATGGATGGATTTAAGCTCTTTTTGGACGAAAGATATTGGGAGGGTTTATTTTTAGTCCCTATTTTATTAATGGCTAATCTCTTTTTAGGGATGTATATTAATTTTAGCATGTGGTTTAAACTGGCCGGTAAAACCAATTATGGTATTTTATTTTCCTTTATTGGTGCAAGCCTCACCATTTTAGGATTAATTACCTTAGTGCCCTTAATTGGATATGGAGGTGCTGCCTGGACTACCTTATTTTGTTATTTTACAATGGCCGTTAGCTGCTTATGGATTGGGCAACGAAAATTTCCAATTCCATACAACATTAAGAGAATAGCCGTTTATATCGTAATCTCAATAAGTTTATTTGGCCTAAATCAACTATTTTTTTACGAGCTAACACCCCTTAACTTTATTTTTAAATTGTTAGTAATATCGGGCTTTGCAGGCTGGGTTTTTATTTCGGAAAGAGCAAAAAAAGTAGTAGCTTAGCGTTATAGTAGAAAGTTATGCAAGTTCGTATTATCAACAGGTCTAAACACCCATTGCCTCAATATGCAACTCCCCTTTCGGCAGGAGTTGACCTAAGAGCAAACTTGGAAGCGCCTGTTATCATTCATCCCGGACATAGAGAGATAATTCCAACCGGACTGTTCATAGAGCTTCCCGAAGGAACAGAAGCACAAGTGAGACCTCGCTCCGGATTAGCCTTTAAAAGTGGTATAACCGTATTAAACTCTCCTGGCACCATAGATGCAGACTATCGGGGAGAAATTAAAGTAATTTTAGTAAATCTTTCTAACACCGCATTTACCATAAACGACGGCGAAAGAATTGCTCAAATGGTTTTTGCTAAATATGAACAAGCACAATTTACTGAAACATCTCAACTAACCGAAACCGAGCGCGGATCAGGTGGATTCGGCCACTCGGGTACTCATTAATTCTTTTAACATGAAAATTATTATTCCAATGGCTGGCATGGGTAAACGCATGCGCCCCCACACATTAACGGTTCCAAAGCCCTTAATACCGGTAGCCGGCAAACCAATTGTTCAACGCCTGGTTGAAGATATCATTACGGTTTGTGGTGAGAAAGTTTCTGAAATTGCTTTTGTTGTGGGTCGATTTGGCGAGGAGGTTGAAAAAAACTTAGTTAAAATAGCTGAAAATTTAGGGGCTAAAGGTTCTATTTTTTATCAGGATGAAGCTCTGGGAACTGCTCATGCTATAATGTGCGCCAAAGATTGCCTAACCGGAAAAGTAGTAGTAGCTTTTGCCGATACTTTATTTAAGGCAGACTTTATTATGGATACCAATCAAGATGGAATTATTTGGGTTCAACGCATTGAAGATCCACGTCAGTTTGGTGTTGTTAAATTAAATGATCAGGATATAATAACTGATTTTGTTGAAAAACCACAGCAATTTGTTTCTGATCTGGCTATAATTGGAATCTATTACTTTAAGGATGGTGAATATTTAAAGTCGGAACTGCAATATCTTTTAGATCATAATATCAAAGACAAAGGTGAATACCAGTTAACCAACGCTTTGGAAAACATGAAGCAGAAGGGAACAAAATTTACACCGGGCAAAGTAACCGAATGGTTAGATTGTGGGAACAAAGATGCAACCGTATATACAAATCAACGTGTGCTTGAATTCGATCGCGACAAAGAATTAGTTTCCAAAAAATCTAAAATTGAACAAAGCATTATTATACCGCCCTGCTTTATTGATGATGATGTTGTGGTTAGGAACTCTGTTATTGGTCCACATGTTAGCATTGGTAAAGGTTCCGTAATAAACTCTTCTGTTATTTCAAATAGTATTATACAAACAGGTGCAAAAGCTAATCATGTTGTTGTATCTAATTCCATGATTGGTAATTCTGCAGAATTAAAAGGGTATGCGAAAGATTTAAGTGTTGGCGACTACAATCAAATTATTGCTTAGTGAAGAATTTCCTAATATACCTCACTCTAATTCTGATTTTTGGAGCCTGTAAATCAAAAAAGCTTTCGAAAAGCAATGAACTTGTTCAGGAAAAACATGTACAAACTAATGCAGAAATAGAATATAAGAATGCATACTTTGAAGCAACGAAAGAAAAAACACTAGGCAATATCGAACAGGCTTCAAAGTATTTCTCAAAATGTATACAATTAAATCCCTCCCAGAGTTTTGCAGCCAAATATGAGTTAGCTTCTATTTATGCACAAACAGGCCGTTTACCCGAAGCTACTATTTTAGCCAAGGAAGCTTATGATTCTGATATTGCTAACGAATGGTATGCAGGAGTTTACGCTCAGTGTTTACAACGCCAAAAACATTATCATGATGCCGCTAAAGTACTGGAGAAGAATGCAAGGTTAAATAAGAACAAACCTGACTTGCTATACAATTGGGCTAATGCACTAACATTAGCAGGCAAGTACAAAGATGCCCTAAAGGTTTATGATGAGGTGGAGAAAGACTTGGGTGTAAACGAAGAAATAATAGATCAAAAACAACGTATTTACTTAAAGCTTGGCGAGTTGGAAAAAGCAGCTGAAGAAATTAAAAAGCTTGTAGAATTAAATCCGCATGAACCCCGTTATTTAGGTATGATTGCAGATTTATATAATGTTAATGGTCAGCATCAAAAAGCGCTCGAATATTTTGAGAAAATTCTAACCATTGATCCTGAAAATGGATTTGTTCACTTATCATTAGCCGACTATTATCGTATACAAGGAAATAATGAAAAGTCTATTTCGGAACTTAAAAAGGCTTTTGCCAACACGCAGGTAGATATCGATACTAAAATGCGCATACTAATTAACTATTTTGAAATTAGCGAAAAGGACCAATCGCAATTACCATTAGCAAATGAACTACTTGACTTAGTTGTTAAGTCTCATCCCAACGAAGCCAAAACGTATTCTATTCAAGGCGATTTTTTGTATAGAGAAAAAAAAATAAAAGAATCGCGCAATGCCTTTAAAAAAGCCATTGAGTTGGATAATAGCCGTTTTGTAATCTGGAATCAACTTCTATTATTAAACTCTGAATTAAATGATTTTGAAGATATGTATAATTCCGGTAAACAAGCGATAGATTTATTTCCTAATCAGCCTAATTTATATCTTTTCACTGGCTTGGCCTGTATGCAAAAGAAATTACACAAGGAAGCGATTGAATATTTAAAAACCGGTGTTGACCTGGTAATAGATAATGAACCACTTAAAGCTCAGTTTTACTCTTATTTAGGCGACAGTTATCATGTAGTAAAAGAAGATGAAAAATCTGACAACAGCTACGAACAATCCTTAAAAATTGATCCCAATAATGTATATGTACTAAACAACTATAGCTATTATTTATCCGTAAGAAATAAAAATTTAGATAGGGCCGAAGAAATGTCAAAAAAAGCCATTTCAATAGAACCCAACATCCCTAATTATGAAGATACGTACGCTTGGATTCTATACAAACAAAATAAATACGATGATGCTAAATTTTGGTTAGAAAAAGCTATTGCAAATGGTGGAGGAGGAAATGCAACTATTTTAGAACACCTCGGAGACATTTATTACAAACTAAACAATATCGACAAAGCATTGGAGTTATGGAATAAAGCTAAGCTTAAAGGTGGAAGCGAATTACTCGAGAAAAAAATAAAAGACAGTAAATTGTATGAGTAAAAAGCAAATCCATATAATTTACGCTAATCTTTACTTAACACTAATGATTATTAGTGCCGCATTTATAAGTTCATGCCATACAAAAACAAAAATAATTATTGACGCAAAAAAAATAGAAATTGCACCCGAACAACTTCCCAAGGACGATAGTAAAACAGCCATACAACTCACCAAACTTATTAAACAAAACGAATTTTCATTTAAAACACTGTCTGCAAAAATTGAGGCCGATTTAAATATAAACGAAGAAAAGAACTCCTTTGTAGCAACAGTACGAATAAAAAAAGACAGTGCAATTTGGGCCTCTATTTCACCAGCGCTGGGAATAGAAGCTGCTCGAGCTGTAATTACACGCGATTCGGTAGTTCTTATAGATAGAATTAATCACCGTTACATAGCGGGTAATTATTCATACTTAAATAAACTTTTAAATACAGAACTAGACTATGATATGATTGAGGATTTATTGGTAGGCAACGCAATAGATTATTACGATGATGAAAGACTAACCGTTTCTAAAGATCTCCAAAACAAACAATTTATTTTAAGTTCCATTAAAAAAAGAAAACTAAAACGTGTAATGAAAGATGCGATAATTCCCAATGAACCCATTGAAAGCTTATGGATTATTCCGGAAACATATAAAGTATCAAAAATATATCTTGATGATTTTGCAAATAAACGCAGCTTTATGGTAAACTTCGATTCGCATAATCATATTGATAGCGTTCAGTTAATGCCCACTAAAGCCAACTATGAAATTAAGGCTCAAAAAAATATATTTCTCGATTTAAACTATAATAAAATAACCATCAACGAACCTTTAGAACTTCCATTTCGTATACCCGATAAATACGCCCCCATGAAAGCTGAAGATGAATAATTATTTAATTAAAATATCACTAATTTCATTAAGCATACTAATTTGTGCTCGTCTTTCTTTTGCTCAATCAAAAAAAGATTTGGAACAAAAGAAAAAAGACTTACAGAAAGAAATCAAAATGACCAATAAAATGCTTGAGGAAACCAAGAAAAACAAGCGCCTGTCATTAAATCAACTTCTAACCTTAAATAAGAAAATAAATATTAGAGAAGAACTCATTGGTACCATAACAGATGAAGTAGGAATTATTGAAAAACAGATTCAGGAAAAAAAGGATAACATTGAGATGCTTCAAAACGATTTAGCTAAGCTTAAAGAGGAATATGCCCGAATGATTTACTTTGCATATAAAAATCAAAGTACTTCAGACCGCATTATGTTTATTTTCTCCTCCAAAGATTTTAACCAAGCCTATTTTAGATTAAAATATTTACAACAATACGGCGAATATCGACGTAAACAAGCTGAAATGATTGTGAGTACAGAAGCTCAGATATCAGCTCGTTTAAAAGACTTACAAGATAATCGAAATGAAAAGTTAGGAATAGTAAAAGAAAAAGAAAATGAAGTAAAACAACTATCAGGAGAAAAATCTGAGAAAGAAAAACTATTAGTTGATTTACAAGATAAAGAGAAACAATTAAAAACCGATCTTAAGAAAAAACAAAGAGACTCTGAGAAACTTCAGCAAGCCATCCAGCAATTAATTGCAGAAGAAATAAGGAAAGCAAAAGAAGAAACAATTCGTAAAGCAGCAGAAGAACGTCGAAGAGCCGAAAGAGAAGCGGCAATTGCAAAGGCTGAAGGCAAATCAGAGAAAGAGATCAAAGAGATTAAAGAATCAAAAAAAACGGAAACTCCAAAACTCTCGAGCAGCGGAATGTATTTAAGTGCTGAGGCGGAGAAACTTTCCAGTTCATTTGAATTAAATAAAGGCAAACTTCCATGGCCTGTTGCCGAGGGTGTTATAACTTCTACCTTTGGCGAACACGAACATCCCGTTCTAAAAAATATAAAAATTAAAAACAACGGTGTCGATATTACTACCACCCGAAATGCTATGGCCAGATCAGTATTTGATGGCGAAGTAAGCGGTGTAATTTCTATACCTGACGCAGGTCAAGCAATTATTGTGCGCCACGGCGATTATCTTAGCGTTTACTCGAACTTAAAAGATGTATACGTAAAAAAAGGTGATAAAGTAAAAACTAAACAAAGTATTGCCTCGGTTGATGTTGATAACGAAAGTGGCAAAGTTGAAGTTCATCTTGAAATTTGGAAAGGAAATGTAACCCTTAACCCAGAGCTTTGGCTAAAGAGAGGTAATTAATTTAATCTTTCACTAAAATATACTCTAAAACCTCTAGATCTAAATTCCTAAACCTTATAGGAAATTAACCAATAAAATTAAGGTGAAACAAGATTTAAAGAAATCTGAAAATATAGCGGATTACTTAATTTGTTTTCGGCCAAATATTGCTGATCTCCAAAGAAGCCTCTAAAAAATTCTGATTGATCTAAATTGTAACGATAATTAATTCTGTAACCACCCTGAATAGACAACCAGACAAATTTATAAACTGAAAACTCATAAATTAATCTGAGCCTGATTTCAGAGCGTTGTAACTGAACATTACGGTAAGGGAAGACTGGATTCTGATTAACCATTTTGTTTAAACGGTAACTGTTTCCTTCCAGTTCAAAACCGGCCAATAAAATATTTCTTGAGTTAAGTGAATAACGAAAATGACCGCGGGCAGGCAATAGTACTTCAAAACCCATTTTTTGATTTCGAAAAGTATAGTTATATAACCAAACCGGAATATAATTTTGCTCACCCGGCCGGTATGAACGAGCTATACCGAAACCATAAATTAAACGTTCGTGCTTTTTAATACCATAAATAGCTGCTGCAGAAATTCTTAATTGATTATTTTGAGGAAGGGATAGTCCGTAATCGCCATTCCAATCAAATGATGATTGTATTAGTATAAACTTTTTTTCATCAAATGGCTTAAACAAGGTGGAATTAACACCGGCACTCCGCAAACCGTTATTTTTTAATGTATTTAGAACAGGATTGATGAAAGTCTTATTTTCTACAGAATAATTATTTTCTAAATAGGAAACACCCAAATTAAGCAACCACTTAGAATTAGAGATTACCGGAAAATTAGCCTGTAAACGAAGACCACTGTTGCCTCTAATCTTCATTTCTTCTGGTTGATAAAGGCTGGTTATGGCTGCGTGATTTAATACATTTGAAGCTTGAAAATCGTAACCGATACTAATCAGTTTATTAGGACTTAGACCAATAACTTTTGAGGTACAATACTTTTTACCGGAAGATTCACCGGCATCTTCAACATTAGCATATTGACTGAAATCCTCCTCTGGAGGAAGACTATCTTTAACCTGAGCAGTTACAAATACACAAAGGAATAAGCTTAAAAAAGCCAGAACTAAAAATTTACACATGATTTTAGAGTTTAAGATTATTTCTTCAATATCACGCGTTTCCAGGTATCCGTTCTTCCGAACAGAGTAATCCCTATATAACCCCTAACATCAAGTGTATTATCGTCTTTAAGCTTTACAACACAAAAGTAGGTGCTTCCGTTTTCGGGATCATAAATAGTACCCTCTTCATATGATCCATCGCCTTTGTAAACAAAACCAACCATGTTGCTAAAGCCCAGTAAAGGAACTTTTCGTTTTACTTCATCAGGGTTATTCTTATCTATTTTGGGAGTACCATCCGGATAGTTAGGGTCGCGAAGCCATACAATTCT
>JBIICS010000187.1:0-4561 GCA_044238735.1 Bacteroidia bacterium | reverse complement strand
AACTCCTCCTCTAAATTCCTCAAATAGGCCGTATTCATGCTATTGAGGAAAAATTTCAACAATAACTTTAACCTGGTTTTGGAGGAAACTAAAGCTTCAATCATCATAATGAGCAATAAATTTACTCGTTTTGTGATTTATTTGCAAATTATTTCAGGATTTTTTTGACTTGCTATCGTCTCCATAACCATAGCCATAGCCGTAACCATAACCGTAACCGTATCCATAGCCATACCCGGAATATCTTCTGCGATAGTAACGAGATCTTTTGGCCTTAACCCCGTTTAATACATACGCAAAATGGGGGAGCTTATTGGCAATTGCAATTTCCTCGGATAATTTTAGGGATGACTTGTTAGGGTAATTGGTATTTAAAATAAACAAGCAAGCCGAAGCAAATTTAGACAAGGCTACTGCATCACTTAACATGGATACCGGAGGAGTATCAATAACCACATAGTCATACCTCTTTTGAACCGCATTAAAGATAGCTGCCATTTGATCGCTTACCACCATTTCGGAACCGTTGGGCGGAATAGGACCACTTAACAATAAATCCAGATTCTCTAGTTCCGAATGAATGATGCAATCGTCCAGTGTGTTTTTACCAATAACAATGGTTGAAATTCCTTTATCCGGATTCATATTAAAAGCCTTCTGAATTTTAGGTTTATGGAGATCGAGCTCTACCAATAATACTTTTTTACCCCCTTTAGCAATAATGGTGGCCAGATTAACAGAGCAGAAGGTTTTACCCTCGCCGGGGTTAGTTGAGGTTAAGAGCACCGTTTTACATTCGCCTGGTTGGGCCAAAAATTCGAGATTGGCTCTTATGGACCTAAAAGACTCGGTGATAATAGACTTAGGATCGTCGTATACTACCACTTGCCTGTCTTTTGCTCTATCGGAAAACAATATTTCTCCCAAAATGGGGAATTTGGTATTTGATTTTAATTCCGCAATATTCTCGATCCGCTCAAAGAAAATCTGCCTGATTAAACTAATGGCAAAAGCGATTACAAAACCTATTATGGAACCTGTAGAGTAATAACTGTTTTTGTTGGGACTGACAATACCCAAGGCTCTGGGAGACTCAATAATTTTAGATTCGGGTAAAATGGCTGCCTTGCCAATTAATATATTGGCTCTTTTTTCGAGCAAAAACAAGTACATTTTTTCGTTAACCTGTACCTTGCGTTGTATGTTTAATAATTCCCTTTGTTTTTGGGGTAACTCGCGAATGTTACTTTCGTATTTACCAATTTCTCCTCCAATCTCCACCATCTTTTTTTGAATGGCCAGCTTAGAATTTTCGATATAACTTAATAAATTGGTTTTAAGACGGAATATTTTTTGATTTAATTCCTCCACCATCGTATTTTGCTTGGTACCACTAAATAAAATACCATTTTTGGTAATTTGCATTTCATAAAGTTCCGATAAACTCTTATTAAGAAACTGATCATCATTCACCAAATAAATAGCCGGTGGAAGAAGGTTTTGCTCGTTTTCTTCAATTATGTATTTCTGCAAATTATTAAGCGATTTAACACTTAACTCCAGCTTGGCACGGTTAGACTCGTTATCGGCCAGTTTGCCAAAATAGGTGCTCTGTTGTAAGTTGATGTCTAATATTTGCTTTTCCTGTTGGTATTTTTCAAGATCACGCTCAATTCCATTTAAAATTAAGGCGACTTCATCCAATTGCTTATCTATGTACTTTTGGGTATTATCATTAATTTTTAACTTATTAAGCACGGTGTTTTCTATATACGTTTTACACAAAGTATCCAAAAACATTTTGGCTTTTTCCGGCACCTCATCGTTTAAAGTAAGGTATAGAATGGCAGATTTTTCAGGGACGGAAGCTCCTAAAGAGGAAAGATACTTGGAGACCAAGGACGCGTTATCCTGAATAATCACATAATAGTTAATATGAGAAAGCACATCAATTTGCGCAGTTTTGTTAAACGCCCGATCAATCTGAATTTGTATGTTGTTATTAACTAAAGGCTCATTAAATTTACCCTTTATAACCAATGATTTCTGATCGCCAATTTTAAGTTCGTATTCCTCGAACGACTTAATGGTAACATAAATTGGTGTATTGTAATAATTGGTGTTTAGTCCGTTAGTTTTAACTATAAAGGGAGCCCCTCCAAAAACTTCTTTATTTTTTAAACGTCCAACAATGTAATACGAAACATTAAAATTAAGCTTACTGATTGTTTTTTCAATTAAATCGTAACTGGTTACTACCTTAATTTCGTTGCTGTAATCGGGCTTGTACCACCAGTATGCACCCAATCCTTGATTTATATTATCGGTAGCTGAAGTTTCGTCGCTTTTTAATAGAATTTGAGCAGAGGCGGCATAAATCTCTTTTTGTTGATATGCAATAAAATAGGAAATGACAAATCCGATTAGGGGAAAAAGAATAAGAATTAACCAATTTCGGGAAAAAATCTTCCAGACAAATCTTAAATCGCTGGCCTCTATTAGAGACCTGTTTTCGTTACCGGAACTCATAAGCTTTAAAATTAACAAATTACTTTAATTAATGCAGATTTTTCTAAATTAGAATTCCTTTTTAATAAAAGTAATTTTATGAAAATATGGCCGTTGAGATATTGATACTCAATAAAAAAAACATTTAATAGAAGAAATTAATTACAAGCTTTAGCTAATACAAAAAGGATTTTATAACGAGAAAATTGAAAAAATGATCAACTAATATAATCGTATTAGCTTTCAATTTCTTTTGTAAATTAGGGCATAGATGAAAAACTACAAGGAAATTTTAAAAGACATCAGCACTCTGATTTTTGATGTTGATGGGGTTTTAACCGATGGTTCTGTTTTTATACATCCTAACGGCGAAAAAATCAGAACACTTAATTCACGGGATGGATATGCTCTTCAGCTCGCTATTAAAAAGGGCATGAATATTTGCATTATAACCGGTGGAAACAGCATACCGGTTAAAGAAGCTCTTAAAACGCTTGGTATTACGGATATTTACCTGTCCTCCTCCTACAAACCCGATGTGTTAAAAGACTACCTGTTTGAGCGCTCCATTAAACCCAATCACTGTTTATATATGGGTGATGATATACCGGATTATCACACCATGCAAATGGTGGCCCTACCGGTTTGTCCGAACGATGCAGCGCAAGAAATTAAAGATATTTCGCTTTATATTTCACCCCTTAATGGCGGAAAGGGCTGCGTTAGAGATGTTATCGAACAGGTATTAAAATCGCAGAATAAGTGGATGGACAGCGAAAGTTTTAAATGGTAAAACGCTTTGTTTGGTTTGCTCACCTTTAATTAGGTTAATTAATAAACTCTATATTCGAAATCTTTATACGAAGTCACAGACTTCTTTTGTAAACTGACTCACAAGTTACGCTATCGCTAAACTAGCGAGAGCTGAGGGTTTGCTCACCAGTAATTAGGTTAATTAAAAACTCTATATTCAAAATCTTTTTACGAAGTCATAGACTTCTTTTGTAAACAAACTCACAAGTAACGCTATCGCTAAACTTGCGAGAGCTTGATCAAAGCTTCTGCAGATTGACTATTTATTTTTGTTTACCACAAAACGCGATACAAAAATGCTAATTTCGTATAGTACGTATAAAGGCAATGCTACCAACATTTGAGAAGTAATATCAGGAGATGGAGTAATAATAGCGGCTACAACCAATATTACCACCACGGCATGCCTTCTGAATTTGCGCATAAATTCGGGTGTTAAAATACCCAAACTCGACAAAAAGTAAACTAATATAGGCAATTCAAACACTATTCCGGAGGCCAACGTGATATTAGTTACCGTTCCCACAAAAGAATCAACCGAAATCATATTTGCCACCGAAGCACTTACTTGATAAGAGCCCAGGAAATTAACGGAAAGGGGAACAACCACATAATACCCAAATAACACCCCTATTATAAACAAAGCGGACGCATAAAATACAAATCCGGTAGCATTTTTACGTTCCTTTTCCTTTAAGGCGGGCTTAATAAATCGCCATATTTCCCATAAAATATAAGGGATAGCCGCAACAAATCCCGACATAATTGAAATCCACATGTGCATGGTAAATTGTCCGGATAAATCGGTATTAATTAAATCGAAATTTAACTGATTAACACAAAGAGCACCACCGGCATTTACTAAATCATCCAGACGGCACATTACCCGATAGGTAATAAAGTTTGTGTATTTAGGGGCTAATATAATTTTATCAAAAATCAATTCTTTTTCAATAAAAAAATAACAAGCCAATACTATTATGGCAATTGCCGAACGAACCAGGTGCCATCTTAGAACCTCTAAATGGTCTAAAAACGACATTTCTACATCTCCTTTTATTTCTTTTTTATCAAACATACCCATCATGCTGCGCAAAGATAGAATTTAGATTGAGAAATTATATTTGGATAAAAATTAGATTTAGTTCCCCTTATTAAATCAACCTTAAAACATAGGATTTAGTTCTATTAAGGGCATTAAAAAAACCTGAATCCTTTAGGGTTAAACGCAAGCAAAAAA
>JBIICS010000207.1:0-3720 GCA_044238735.1 Bacteroidia bacterium | reverse complement strand
ACTAAACTTTAAAAATTAAAAAATCCTAATTAATGATAACATTTAACCTTAACTATTCTTTATCCCTTATTTTTGCAAACTATGGAAATCTTAAGAAGCGATCTTTTACTATATATCACTGCCCCCCTTCAAACAACGCTTATTTTAATTGAGATTATTGCCAGCAAATTAAGTCATCGTAAATTTTATACTTTAAAAGACACTGTTTACAACCTTTATTTAATGTTGTTAAACCTAATGCTGGACCTTGGTATACTTTTATTGTTTACAACTCCGGTATTACGAATTGCCTACAATTTAAAAGTTATGGAAATTGGTAATCCTTTTTTATACTGGCTAACTTTGCTCCTAATTGAAGATTTTATGTTTTACTGGCTACATTTCTTCGATCATAAGATACGTTTGTTTTGGGCTGTTCATGTTACGCATCACTCCAGCGAAAATTACAATTTAACCGTCGGTTTCAGATCGTCGGTTCTACAACCTCTCTACCGTTTTTTATATTTTCTACCCATTGCCTTTTTGGGTTTTAAACCCTTGGATATTATGTTTATGTATAGTATTACCCAACTATACGGTTCTCTTATTCATACCCGTTTTATTAATAAAATGGGATTTTTAGAATATTTTATGGCTACCCCCAGCAACCACCGGGTGCATCATGCCAGCAACACCAAGTACTTGGATAAAAACATGGGAATGGTGTTTATAATATGGGACAAATTGTTTGGAACATTTCAGGAAGAAATTGAACCCAATCAGTACGAACCTATTAAATTTGGATTAACGAAAGAAATAGAAAATAATAATCCGGTAAATGTAGTTTTTCACGAATGGAGAGAAATCATCCGCGATTTAAAAAAACCTTTACCTTTAAAAATAAAATTAAAATATTTATTTATGCCTCCCGGATGGAGTCATGATGGATCCAGAAAAACTAGCCAACAATTAAGAGAATCAGAAAAACAAAACACCCTTAAAACATGAAAAGGTTTATAAAACATTTAATTCTAATATCTATATTTTTTAATGGATTATTAGTTTATGCTCAACTACCCAAACCACCTGCAAACTGGCATCTAAACAACAATGCCGATAGTATTGCCGGTATTAATGTTAACAAAGCCTATACTGAAATATTAAATTCAAAAAAACCTAAAAAGAAAATTATTGTAGCGGTTATTGATGGTGGAACCGACTACAACCACGAAGACTTAAAAAGCAACATATGGATAAACACAAAAGAAACAGCCAATAACGGACTAGATGATGATTTTAATGGATATGTTGATGATTTAAACGGCTGGAGTTTTTTAGGAAGTGAAAAAGGAGATCAACATTATGACCAGATTGAGGCAACCCGTGTAATTAAAAAATTTAAACCAGAATTTGATGGAAAGGAAGAAAGCACCATAAATAAAGACAGGAAAGCAGATTTTAAAACATTTAAGGCCGCATATGAAACCTGGGGTAACGAGGTAAAATCGAGAAAAATGGCTTTAGAAAACATACAAAACAACATAAAAGGTTTACAAGAAATTAAATTAAAACTTAACAAAGATTCTATTTTGTTATCCGACATCGAAAATCTAAAAACGGAGAATGTTAATTCTGAAAATGGAAAAAAAATTCTATTGCGAAATTTTAAAAACGGAATATTTTATTCCGAAACCATGAACAGATTAAAGGGTGCTGAAAATAACTCTAAAAATGCACTAGATTATCACCTTAATTTAGAATACGATGGCAGAGCGATGATTAACGACAACTACCAGGACGTTAATCAAAAAAACTATGGGAATAACCATACGGATGGTCCTGATCCTAAACATGGCACTGCAGTGGCCGGCTGTATTGCCGCTACTCGAAACAACAATATAGGTATTGAAGGTATTACCAACGATGTTGAAATTTTAATAGTAAGAGCAGTTCCGGATGGAGACGAAAGAGACAAAGATGTTGCAAATGCAATTCGCTATGCCGTTGATAAAGGAGCTTCCATTATAAACATGAGCTTTGGGAAGGCCTTTACTTCTCACAAAAGCGCAGTGGACGAAGCCATAAAATACGCCGAGTCAAAAGATGTTCTTTTAGTTCATGCTGCCGGAAATGATGGAAAATTTATAGATAAAGAAATACATTTTCCCAGCAATTTTTATGGCGATACAAAGAAAACTATCAAGAATATGATTACCGTTGGAGCTAACGATTTTAAAAAAAATCCCACCTCCTTTTCTAATTATGGTCCCAAATCGGTAGATGTTTTTGCACCGGGTAAAGATATTTACACTACATTTCCTGGAAGCAAATATGGCTACATTAACGGCACCAGTTTTTCTTGTCCCATTACAGCAGGTGTTGCAGCTTTAATCCGAATTTATTATCCCGAATTAACCGCACCCGAAGTAAAAGAAATATTAATAAAAAGTGTGGAAAAAATTAAAACACCTGTTCCGCAACCCGGTAATACCGGAAAAAATGTGAAGTATAAATCCTTATGCAAAAGCGGCGGTATTGTTGACGCTTACAGTGCATTAAAACTTGCTGAAAAGAAAGCCTCTAAAAAATAATGGTCATTCAAACTATTAAAAGTAAATACGGCGAGTACCGTTTAAATCAGGAGCGTAAACAACTGGTTCGTAAACGACAATCGTTGCAATTTAACAATTCGAAAGACATAGCTCTTGTTTTTGAAGCCACTGATGAAGATGAACTGGATTTAATTAAGGATTTTATTAAAGACTTGCGCGATTTAAAAAAAAATGTAAAATCGGTGGGTTATTTTAATTTGAAACAAGTTCCACCCTTGCAATATTCTAAACTGGAATACGATTTTATCTCACAAAAAGAGCTCAACTGGTGGCATCAACCCAGCGACGATTTTATTAAAACATTTATACGAGAAGAATTTGATATCCTCATTAATCTTTCCATAAAAAATCATTTTCCATTAAAATATATTGCTTCCACTTCTCACGCGAAATTTAAAATTGGCATTTTAAACGATTCTAATATTAACGATTACGATTTACTATTGGATATCAGCAAGGATTCAACCATTAAAAACCTATTAAAGCAAGTTAAACATTACTTAAATTATATAAATAAACCAAAAAATGAATCATCCATTTAACGGTACGGGAGTTGCTATTGTAACCCCTTTTAATAGCGATTTTTCAGTAGATTATAACTCATTAAAAAAATTAGTTAATTTTATTATTGAAGGTGGAATAAATTATATTGTAGTATTAGGCACTACCGGTGAGTCGGCCACACTTAATAAAGAAGAAAAAAAAGAAGTAGTAAAAACGGTAGTAGAAACCACAAATAAACGGGTAAAAGTAGTGTTAGGCCATGGCGGTAATGATACACTGAGTTTAATAGAGGATTTTAAAAAAATTGACTTAAGCGGAATTGACGGCGTATTATCCGTTTCGCCTTATTATAATAAACCCAATCAGGAAGGCATCTACCAGCATTATAAAATGTTTGCAGAAGTTTGTAAACTTCCTATTATTCTCTACAATGTTCCAGGAAGGACTGGCTCTAATATGATAGCCGAAACAACATTAAGAATTGCCCGGGAATTTAAACAGGTTGTAGCCATTAAAGAAGCGTCTGGAAATATTGAACAATGCATGAAAATTATAAAAGACAAACCCGAAGGTTTTGAAGTTATTTCGGGAGATGATAATTTAACGTTACCACTTATTGCGGCAG
>JBIICS010000227.1:0-3156 GCA_044238735.1 Bacteroidia bacterium | reverse complement strand
CAGCCCAAGGAGCTCCAAACGTATACAGCAATATGGTGAAAGCAGCGTTAAACGGAGATTATACAAATGCCCGCAAACTGCACTACCAACAGTTTAGTTTTACTGAACTGCTATTTGCGGATGGCAATCCGGGTGGAATTAAAACAGCACTGGAGGCCAAAGGGATATGCAAAACGTTTATGCGACCTCCTTTATATCCGGTAAATAATAATGTTAAAGAAAAGATTGTTCAACTCAGTAAAGAACTTATCTAAAAACACAAAGCCTGCAAAATGCAAGCTTTTTTAATTACGGTAATATTACTTTATACTATTTTATACCCAACCGCTTTAGCAACTGCATCAACACTTTTGTATAGGGCAGTAAATTCTTCGAAATTTAATTGTTGGGCGGCATCCGATTTAGCTACTTTCGGATTGGGATGCGTTTCAATTAACAATCCATCTATACCCATTGCAATACATGCTCTGGTTAAATCGGGCACACCATAAGCATAACCGATTGCATGACTAGGATCTAAAACAACAGGAAGATTAGTATACTCTTTTAAGAAAGAAACCCCACATAAATCGAGCGTAAAACGTGTTTTTGTTTCAAAGGTTCTGATACCCCTTTCACATAAAATCACATTAGGATTACCACCGGACAGAATAAACTCGGCACTTTGAACAAATTCCTGCAGCGTAGTTCCAAAACCTCTTTTTAATAAAACAGGTTTTCCACTTTTACCAGCTGCACGAAGAATACCATGATCGTACATAGCCTTTGCCCCAATTTGAATTATATCAACATGATCTATGATATCCTGAACGTGCGTACTATCGCGTACTTCTGATATAATTTTTAACCCGTATTGATTGCGCATTTTATCCAGAAGCCTTAAGCCCTCAATACCCATACCCTGAAAAGAATAGGGAGAAGTACGCGGCTTGTATGCACCGGCTCTTAACACCTTTACCCCTAATTTAACGCATAATTCGGCAGCCTGAGTAATTTGTTCCTCGCTTTCAACGCTACAGGGTCCGGTAATCATCACCGTGTTATGGGTGTTACCCCCAATAATTAAATGATCTGCAATCTTAATTTCACGTTTTTCGGATCTGTATAGTTTACTAGCCAGCTGAATATCATCAGGTACTGCAACCTCTTTAATTATATATTGTTTATATTCAGGCAAACTTGTTTTAAGTTTACTAGGTGTAATTAACACGTAAGCATTTGTTTCGTTAACTACTATTGCTTCGTGTTTTTGAGCAATTTCATTTACTAAAGATTCCGAAGTGTTTTTGTTTAATTCTAATATCATAATGCTCCTTTAATTAAGTTTGTGAACGTTACAGCCCCTACCAATGTTTTATTCGTATCTACCACCGGCAGAAAAAGAGCCGAAAAAGGTAATGTTTCCAGGTAAATTAACATTTCGGTTATAGAGTTATAATTTCCAGTTTTAGCCGGTTTCGTATTAATTAAATCAACTGCTGTAACGTTGTTTAAATCGTTTATGTTTTTAATAAGCGCCTTTCTTACATCGGCATTAGTTATAACTCCAACCAATGTTTGTTTGTAATCTTCAACCAAAAGAAAACCAAGTTTAAATTCTTCAATTTTCTGTAAAACTGCTTTTAAATTTATTTCTTCCTGCTTTAAAACCGGCAGTTCATTTCTCTCAATCATAATATCTTCCACTAATGTGTGAGATTGGGTTGTAGGTTTCCTCAAATTATGAAGCGCCTTTCCTATTCCTTCGGCATTAACCAGATAAGAACCCGAAACAACAGCACTTACCCCCATGTTTCTGAGTACGAAAGCCACTTCATTATTTACCCCACCATCTACATGAATTGGTGTAGAAGGAAAAAGAGATTTACACTGGCGAATGATTTTAAAATTTTGTTTATCAAAATTACCCCCGCTTTGGCCGGGTGTGGTAGTCATTAACAAAAAGAAATCAAAATCGGTTGTTAGCCCCTTCAACACATCCAAATTGGTTTTGGTAACTATAGAGATTCCTTTTTTAGATTTAATATCAGAAGGAATTTTAAAAGGCTTACCCACATTTTCATATTGAAAAGTAACGTATTCCACATATACCTCTTTAAGCTTGGCATAAAAATTTTCGGGGCTGGAGGTAATAATATGTAGATCAATTGGCAAATCGGTAATCTCCCTTATTTTAAGAATATCATCAAACACCGCCAAATCATCATTGCAATCAATATGCAACATATCAACCGAAATATTATCCAACTCCTTAACCAAATCAACTAATGATTTGCTTTTATTAGAGTATATGGAGGCGGAGATTTTCAAACTATTCGTTTTTGGTTTTAGGTTTTTAGTTTAAATTTTTTAGTATAATGTTCGATTTTTATTAAGCAATTTTAGTGATTTTAAGCTCTGAAAATTTTCCATTAATTCTTAATCGATTTTTATTTTCTTAGTTAGCAAGTCCTAAAAACTCAAAACTATAAACTCAAAACTATAAACTATTATCGTATACTGTAATTAGGTGCTTCTCTTGAGATTACCACATCATGAACATGACTTTCTTTAATACCCGCGTTTGTAATGCGGATAAACTTTCCGTTTTCCTGCAATTTTTCTACGGAAGAACATCCGCAATAACCCATCCCGGCTCTTAATCCACCCACATATTGATAAATGATTTCGGCTAAGTTACCTTTGTATGGAACACGACCCGAAATTCCTTCGGGTACTAATTTTTTAATATCATCTTCAACATCCTGGAAATAACGATCTTTCGACCCTTGCGCCATCGCTTCTATGGACCCCATGCCGCGATAGGCCTTAAATTTCCTTCCCTCGTATATAATCGTTTCACCAGGAGATTCTTCAACTCCAGCAAATAACGATCCAGCCATTATGGTTGAAGCGCCTGCAGCAATGGCTTTTACTACATCTCCGGTATGACGGATACCACCATCGGCAATAATGGGAACACCAGTACCTTTTAATGCTTTTGCAACTGCTAATACAGCAAATAACTGAGGAACACCAACACCAGCAACTATTCGAGTTGTACATATAGATCCCGGACCAATACCCACTTTTACTGCATCTGCTCCGGCATCTACCAATGCTTTTGCAGCTTCACCGGTTGCTATATTACCTACTACTACCTGTAAATCGGGGTAT
>JBIICS010000224.1:0-3281 GCA_044238735.1 Bacteroidia bacterium | reverse complement strand
ACCATGCTCATTGCGGATTCGATAGTGAAGCAGTTCATATCAGGCATTTTTTCTTGAGCGATAGCTCTAACTTGTTCCCAAGTTACTTTTCCAACTTTTTTACGGTTAGATTCAGCAGAACCTGATTGAATTTTAGCTGCATCTTTTAAAGAAACTGCTACTGGTGGTTTTTTTACGATAAAGTCGAAAGACTTATCGGAGTATACCGTAATAACTACAGGTAATACTTTCCCGGCTAATTCTTGAGTACGGGCATTAAATTGCTTACAGAACTCCATAATATTAACCCCTTTAGAACCTAAAGCAGGACCAATTGGAGGTGATGGATTAGCAGCTCCGCCTTTAACTTGCAACTTAATGAAACCTGTTACTTCTTTTGCCATTTTTCTTTTGTTAGTACTTTAATTTATAATTATTTGGAAGCATATATAAAGCACACTCTCACAAAGTGTGCAGTACGTAACCCAATTTATTCTTTTTCAACTTGCATATAGCCAAGCTCAAGTGGTGTTTTACGACCAAAAATCTTGACCATTACTTTTAGTTTTTTCTTCTCTTCGTTAATTTCTTCGATTATACCGCTAAAGCTATTAAACGGCCCATCAATTACTTTAACATTTTCACCAACCATGTAGGTGTTTTCCATTTCCTCATCTTTTTGAGAGAGTTGATCAACCTTACCAAGGATTCTATTAACTTCAGAGATACGAAGTGGTACAGCCTCTCCACCTTTCTCTCCCAAAAAACCGATAACACCGGTAATGTTTTTAATTATATGAGGTATTTCACCTACAAGAGCCGCCTCTATTAGAACATAACCCGGAAAGTAAATACGCTCTTTACTTACTTTTTTACCATTTCTAATTTGATATATTTTTTCTGTTGGGATTAACACCTGATCCACAAAATCTTGAAGATTATGGCGTGCTATTTCCATTTCAATATATTGCTTAACCTTCTTTTCTTGTCCGGCTACAGCCCTAACTACGTACCATTTTTTTGAATTTGCGTCGCTCATGGATACATTAATTAAAACATTTGATAAAATTTCTCCAATAGCCAACTAAAACTGGAGTCCATTACAAACACAAGTAATGCAACGATTAACGATGTAACCATTACCACAATTGCACTTCCTTGAAGTTCTGACCAAGTTGGCCAGGTAACTTTATGTACTAATTCTTCGAAAGTTTCCGAAAAATATAATTTTAATTTTCCCATATCTATTGTTGCACGGGCAGAGAGATTCGAACTCCCATCAACGGTTTTGGAGACCGCTATTCTGCCATTGAACTATGCCCGTAGCTATTATTGTTTAAAAATGTGTGCGAAGTTACTAAAAAAACAATAAAAAACAAATAGCAGGACAAAAGTCCTGCTATTTTTTTAATTAATTTAAGTAATTATTACTTAATGATTTCAGTTACCTGACCGGCACCTACGGTTCTTCCACCTTCACGGATAGCGAAACGTAAACCTTTATCCATTGCAACAGGCACGATTAAGTTAACAGTAATAGTTAAGTTATCGCCCGGCATAACCATCTCGCGTCCTTCTGGTAATAATATTTCTCCAGTTACGTCAGTTGTACGTAAGTAAAACTGAGGACGATATTTGTTATGGAAAGGAGTATGACGACCACCTTCTTCTTTCTTTAAAACGTAGATTTCAGCTTTAAATTCAGTGTGAGGAGTGATTGAACCCGGTTTTGCGATAACCATACCACGACGGATATCTTTCTTATCGATACCACGTAATAAGATACCAGCATTATCACCAGCTTCACCACGATCTAATAACTTACGGAACATCTCAACACCAGTACAAGTAGATTTTA
Source organism: Bacteroidia bacterium (assembly GCA_044238735.1). Taxonomy (GTDB): domain Bacteria; phylum Bacteroidota; class Bacteroidia; order UBA4408; family UBA4408; genus JBIICS01. The sequence continues at coordinate 1,444 of JBIICS010000224.1, read as the reverse complement.
ATTTTTCTTCTTGCATACCGATAATTTCAACCTCATCACCTACTTTAATTACACCAGACTCGATACGACCAGTTGCAACAGTACCACGACCTGTAATAGTGAAAACGTCCTCAACAGGCATTAAGAATGGTTTTTCAACATCACGAGGAGGAAGTGGAATATAAGTATCTACTGCTTCCATTAATTCAAGAATTTTAGGAACCCAGTTAGCATCTTTATTTAAGCCACCTAAAGCAGATCCACGAACGATTGGAGTATTATCACCATCAAACTGATAGAAAGATAATAATTCGCGAATTTCCATTTCAACTAGATCTAGTAACTCAGCGTCATCAACCATATCCACTTTATTCATGAATACAACAATACGAGGTACACCTACCTGACGAGCCAAAAGAATGTGCTCGCGAGTTTGAGGCATTGGACCATCTGTAGCAGCAACCACTAAAATAGCACCGTCCATTTGAGCAGCACCTGTAACCATGTTTTTTTACATAATCCGCGTGACCTGGACAGTCAACGTGAGCATAGTGACGGTTTTTAGTTTCATACTCAACGTGTGAAGTATTGATTGTAATACCTCTTTCTTTTTCTTCTGGAGCATTATCAATTGAAGAGAAGTCACGAACTTCTGCTAAACCTTGATCTGCCAATACTGCAGTAATTGCAGCAGTTAATGTTGTTTTACCGTGATCTACGTGACCAATAGTACCAATATTTACGTGTGGTTTACTACGATCGAAACTACCTTTAGCCATTTTGTTTTGTTAGTTTAATTGTTACTTATTTATTTTATTTTACCCTTAAGTTCCAAAACAAGAGCTGTTGATGAGGATTGAACTCACGACCTCTTCCTTACCAAGGAAGTGCTCTACCACTGAGCTACAACAGCTTGTTAAGCAAAAGAATCTAAAGTTTGATTACTCAGACTTACAACTCTCTCAATTATTGATTTTTTAAATAAAAAAATCAGAGCGGAAGACCGGGCTCGAACCGGCCACCCTCAGCTTGGAAGGCTGATGCTCTACCAAATGAGCTACTTCCGCTTTTAAAAATTTCAATACCAAAGAACTAGGTGGGGAAAGAAGGATTCGAACCTCCGAAGACATAAGTCAGCAGATTTACAGTCTGCCCCATTTGGCCACTCTGGTATTTCCCCGCTTGTAAAAAAAGAGCCAGTGGAGGGATTCGAACCCCCGACCAGCTGATTACAAATCAGCTGCTCTGGCCAACTGAGCTACACTGGCAATTTTTACTTTATTTGTTCAAAGAACTAATCCCTTTTTGGGGAGTGCAAATTTAAATAAGATTTACAAACAAGCAAATTTTTATTTCATTTTATTAAAAAAAAATCAAAGAATCAATCTTCTGTAATAGGAAGCGTAACAGTTGTTTCTCCGCTTTTGGTATTAATGCTTACCGGAATACCCCCTTTTACTATTTG
>JBIICS010000223.1:0-3285 GCA_044238735.1 Bacteroidia bacterium | reverse complement strand
GTTTGCGTGGCCTAAAATGAGGGGCCCCCAAGAGGCACAATAATCTATATACTCATTGCCATCCGCATCCCACACATGAGAACCTTTGCCTCTCTCCATAAAAAGAGGGACTCCTCCAACAGATCGAAAAGCACGAACCGGACTGTTAACACCACCCGGAAAAAAATTCTTGGCTTTTTCGTATAATTCAACTGATTTCTTATTGTTCATACCTTGATTTTTTTGCAAAACAAATATATATCTTTAGAGGCCTTAAAAACTAAGAATTTTCTCAATTTATGCAATTTAAAAATACACGTGACTTTGCAAAAGAAATGGATCAAAAAGATCCTTTAAATAAGTACCGCGATGCTTTCTACTTTCCGGTAATTAATAATAAAACAGCCCTTTACTTTACAGGTAATTCGCTTGGCCTTCAACCTAAAAGAACTCAAGATCTGGTTTTAAATGAGCTTGAAGATTGGGCCACCTATGGCGTAGAAGGTCACTTTCATGCTCGCAACCCTTGGTTTAGTTATCATGAATTATTTACCGAAAAGTTAGCAAAACTGGTTGGCGCAAAAAATGAAGAAGTTGTGGCCATGAATCAATTAACTGTTAATATTCATCTTTTATTTGTTAGTTTTTATAAGCCAACGAGTCAGCGATATAAAATTATTACGGAAGCGAAAGCTTTCCCCAGCGATCAATATGCCGTAGAAAGTCAAATAAAATTTCACGGACTTAATCCTAACAACACGCTTATAGAAATCGCCCCAAGAGCTGGAGAACACACAATTAGAGAAGAAGATATAATATCAGCTATTGAGGAACATAAAAACGAACTCGCTTTAGTTTTTATAGGTGGTGTTAATTACTATACCGGTCAACTGTTTAATATGGGAAACATAACCGCTGCAGCTCATAAAGCAGGAGCAATAGCCGGATTTGATTTAGCACATGCGGCCGGTAATGTAAAACTTGAATTAAACAAATGGAACGTGGATTTTGCTTCGTGGTGCAGTTATAAGTATTTAAACTCTGGACCAGGAGGAGTTTCGGGTGTTTACATAAATGAAAAACATGTAAAAAACACCGATTTAATTCGTTTTGCAGGTTGGTGGGGACATGATAAAACAGTAAGATTTAAGATGGAAAAAGGTTTTAAGGCCATACCCACTGCCGAAGGTTGGCAAATGTCTAATGCCCCGGTATTAAGCATGGCAGCTCACTTAGCTTCACTCGAAATTTTTGATGAAGTAGGAATGGATGCTTTGGTTGATAAGAGCAGAAAACTCACTCCCTATCTTGAATACATTCTCACAGAAATAAATCAAAAAGTAAACAATTCAAATATAAAAACGGAAGTAATTACCCCAAGAAATGAAAACGAAAGAGGTTGCCAACTATCTATAATGGTGCATGGTAAAGGAAGAGAGCTTTTTGATGATTTGGTTAAACATGGGGTTATTAGCGACTGGCGCGAACCTAACGTTATTCGGGTAGCTCCTGTACCACTTTATAATTCGTTTGAAGATGTTTATGAATTTGGAAACATTTTAGAGCATTTATTAGTTAAATAAGGTGACTAATGCATTGAATCGTTTTGAATGGTTTATAAAAAAACCACTAAGAATTTAATTGTTTTATTACTTAACCAGTCTTATTGTTTGTTTGTTAACTATACCCGTTAACTTAGATTGTTATTTCCACTTTATTCTTTATAAGCATAATTTATTTTATTTACATTAACCAGATCAGAAATAAAAGCTAAGCTGAGATTAAATAAAAAAACCCACTTTAAAGGTGGGTTTAATTTGTGTTTTTAATAATAGACTAATATTCGTCCTCATTAAAAAAGAAATCTTCCTTGCTCGGATAATCAGGCCAAATTTCTTCAATATTTTCATATTGCTCGCCTTCATCCTCAATTTCCTGAAGATTTTCAATAACTTCCATCGGAGCACCTGTTCGTATCCCAAAATCGATTAATTCGTCTTTTGTGGCAGGCCAAGGAGCGTCTTCCAGGTATTGTGCTAATTCTAATGTCCAGTACATAACTTAAATTTTATTTCGTTTGATAATTCTCAATTTTCGTGCAAAAGTATAATTAAAACGAAATATACAAAGCCCTGTTGCGCAGTACTTCAAAATTGTTTATAAAATGTCACTTTTAGCCGAATTATTAACAATTTTCTGCCATTTTTGTAAGCCGTATACCGATAAAAGGGTGTAAAATATCATTAAAAACCCATAAACCGGTAAATCCCGGTTAAAATAAAGAGCGATGCTGGTAAAATTTATAGCAATCCAAAAATACCAACCCGATAAAACGCGATGCGCCTCCAAATAGGTAGCTATAAAGCTAAATAAGGTTAAGTAAGCATCTATATAGGGGTTGTTTCCATTTGTGTAATTGCTCATTATCCAACCTAAGCCGCTACCGGCTATTAATCCGATTAAAACCAATAAAATGTTCTTTTTAAACGAGTATCGGTTAATTGAAATTAATTGTTTTTGATTTTCTGAATTTATTAGGTCTTTTTTCCAAACCAACCAACCGTAAAAACCGGCTACTACATAATAAAAATTAAGAAACGATTCGGTATACAATCGAACTTTTAGTAATAACAGTATTGTAATGGCACTGCTTATAATACCAAAAGGCCAACACCATATGTTTCTTTTAATAAGAAGCCATAAATACAGTAAACTGGTTAAAGTACCTAAAACTTCGAGCGGGTTGATATTTATCATTTTAAACCAGAGATATCAATTAAATAATCTAAAGCATTTTTTTTAAATCCTAAATAAATTGGATAATTGGATAATTTCTTAAGAGTTTTAGGAGTTGATTTATACGTTTTATTGCCAATAAATAACTCATACTCTTGTTGAGCAATCAAATTAATTTCCTTGTTAACCGAACGAAATCCAAGCTTATAATAAAACCAAAAGGCACCACTTAAAATAGCTTCAGAATTGTTTTTACCAATCTGATAAGCATCAATTAAAAACAAATGGGGTTTAAATAAATTTTTATAACAACTTACTAAATCTGCAAGAATTTTTTGTGATTCCCCCCCTCTACCAAAAGGTAAAATATTTAACCCAAACCGAATTTGCTTTTTTAATACCCATCCACCTCCATATGCAACTGGCAATTGATTTTTAAAAAGCATATAACCCACATAGCGCTGGTATTTTAATTGGAATTCTTTTTTAAGAAAGAATAAACAAATTACTGTTTCGTTTTTAAGGAATACCCTAGTTTTTAAAACATCCGCATTAGTAATAGGGTCTGTT
>JBIICS010000091.1:0-11511 GCA_044238735.1 Bacteroidia bacterium | reverse complement strand
TTCATCGTTTTTTTCAGCATAGCATTTATATTAACCGTCCTAAAGATATAATTAGTGGCGATTTTAGTTTTATGGTTCCAAAAAAGAAACATAGACATTTAATTGGAGGTATTGGGGATTGTACCGGACATGGAATTCCGGCTGCTCTTTTATCTGTTTTATGCCACGAGATTGTTAGCACTAATTCTAAAAAATACGACGATTTACGTAAAATCATTTTCAGACTTAATGAAAGTATCAGACGAAATTTATCTCGATTAGATAAGACTCATACGGTATCGGATGGGTTAGATCTTATTATTTTTAAAATTATTCCCGAAACTAAAATTATCGAAATTGCGGGTATTAAGCGCCCTTATATTCATTACAAATACCGCGAAAATAAATTCGATTTTATAGGTTTAAAAGGTAAATCTATTGGAGAGATTTTTGATTCTGAAAACGAAATACCTTTTACATCAATAAATTATGATGATGGAGATTATTTTTATTTTTTCTCTGATGGTATTACAGATCAGTTTGGCGGTCCCGAAGGTCGAAAGTTAATGAAGATTCGATTGCTTGAATTTTTTGAAAAATTAATCGAAATGCCAGCTGATACCAGAGAAATAGAATTAGAACTGTTTTTAAGAAAATGGCAAGGAAATAATGAACAAACTGATGATATGATTTTTATGGGTATTTGTCCGGGTAAATTAAATAAAAAATATATATTAAAATAAACAATTAAGAATACATACTATGTACGGTTTAGTAAATAAAGCAATTCAAGATTTAGTTACCGAAAAATTTGGTGAAGATAAATGGATTGAAATAAAAAAATTAAGTGGTTTTGAAGATGATTTTTTTATCGGATTAAACCCATACCCGGATTCATTAACTTATGCTCTTGTAAAAAATGCTTCCAAAGTATTAGGGGCTGATGCATCTGTAGTAATGGAAACTTTTGGTGAATACTGGATTTTGTATACAGCCAATGAAGGTTATGGCGAAATGATGGAATTAGCAGGTGAAACACTTACCGAATTCCTAAATAACTTAAATATGCTACACGAGCGTATCAATAATATTATGCCCGAGTTAGTGGCGCCTCAATTTTCTACCCGAAACGAAAGTGCAAATACCATTGAACTAGAATATAGATCTCACCGCGAGGGATTGTCGCCCATGGTTATTGGCTTGCTTAAGGGATTATGTAAGCGTTTTAATAAAGTTGATTTTAAAGTTAGCCAAATTGAAACTAAAATTGCAAATGGAAATTGCGATGTTTTTAAAATTGAATGGTCATAACAAATGATAACTCCTGAATTACCAAATAATGAACTAAAAAGACTGGAAGCTCTTCGAAAACTGGATGTTTTAGACTCTATTAACGAACAGGATTTTGATGATATTACTTCGTTGGCTGCCGAAATATGTAAAACACCAATTTCTGTTATAAGCCTCGTTGATGAAAACAGGCAATGGTTTAAATCGGTTAAAGGATTAAATGTAAATCAGACTTCTCGCGATGTTTCATTTTGTGGCCATGCTATTAATAATCCAACTGAGGTATTAATAATAAAGGATGCTCGAAATGATATTCGTTTTAACGATAATCCTTTGGTAACCGATAGTCCCAATATTGTGTTTTATGCTGGGGCCCCAATAATAGATGATGATGGTTTTGCTCTTGGAACTTTATGTGTAATAGATAATGAATCTAGAGAATTGGGTAATACACAGCTGATGGCATTAAAAACACTTGCCCGAAATGTTTATCAAATTTTAAAACTCAGATATCAAACTAAAATTATTGATAGTGATCGAAATTTTTTAATGGAATCATTGGATTTTTCATCTCCATTCTTTATGATAATCGATAAAGAAATGAAAATATTAAAAGCAGGAAAAAATTATGCCGTAATGCTTCCTTCTTTTAATAATAATTCTTCTTTTAATCTATTGTTTGATTGGGCTGGAAAAATTGATGTAATTGAATTTTTATCATCAAAACAAGGTAACAATTCCAAATTATTGTTTTTTAGCACTAAAGATAAAAAGCAAAAATTTAAATGTTCTGTAAAAAAGTACAATGATAATTCGTTTATTGTTTTTGCTGTACCAGTCATTAATACTGAATTCCCGATCTCTAATTATAATCTTAAAATAAATAATTTCCCAGCTCATGACTATATAGCAGAATACTTATTTCTTCAGCAAGCTGCCACTAAGGGTTTGAGTGATTCCCGTTTACTAAATACACTTCTTTCCGATAAAAATAAAGAATTAGAGTTGTCTAAAAAAGCACTTATTAGTTCTAATAATATATTGGAGGAAAGGTTAAATGAACGAACTAAAAAAATAAAACACCTTGCTCTTTTTCCCGAACAAAATCCAAATCCTGTATTAGAGTTAGATTATGAAAATAACGAAATAGTATATTTAAATCCTCGGGCTAAAGATTTATTTAACTCAATTGAAAATATTAGTTTTTTAAAACTGTGTGAGATTTTAAAAATAGAAAATGAAGATTTTTTACATAAAACAAAAAATCTAATTGAACTTAATTTTGACGATAAAATATTTCAGCGTAATATCAATTATTTAAATGATATACCACACGTTAGGTTATACTTGCATGATATTACAGAAATAAGGAAAACTCAACGTGAAGATCAGGAGCGCCAAACTGTTTTAGCTAATTTAAGAAGTATTTCGCTGGATAAATCGTTTAATGAAAAAGTTAAAATAATTACGCGCAGTGCTAGTAAAATTCTTAATCCGGATAGATGTAGTGTTTGGTTGTTTACCAATGATAAATCATCTATTGTTACAGATAACGTATATATAGCTAAAAATGATAATTATTTAGACGCTATAGAGTTAAAAGAAATCGATTTTCCTTCATATTTTAATGGTTTATTTTCGCAAGAAATAATTTTTGCACCCGATGCTACTCAAAATCCTTATACATCATGCTTTACAGATGTTTATTTAAATCCTTTAGGTATTCGTTCCATGTTGGATATTCCTATAATTAACTCGGGCGAAGTGATAGGTGTTTTATGTAACGAATATTTTAATGCAGTTGAAGTAATACCTAACAATAGTGTCAATTTTGCTCGATCTATTGCCGATATAATTGCTTTGTATTACGAATCGGATAAACTTAAGACATCTCAACAGTCTCTAAAGGAAAAAAACGATTCGCTTCAAGAAGCTTATCAAAAATTAATTAAAATGCAGGATGAAATAGTAAAGCAAGAAAAAATGGCTTCACTGGGTACTTTAGTGGCCGGTATTGCTCATGAAATAAACACTCCTCTTGGTGCTATTAAAGCCTCTAACGAGATAGTATCCAACGGTCTTTTAGATAATTTAAATTTATTAAATTCGGTTAATCACCCGGATGACCTAACTATTATATTTAAATTATCTTCCATTTATCTAAAGCAAAATCAACTAATTAGTACACGCGAACAACGTGAAATAACGAAGAATTTAAATTTGCAACTTTCTCAATTGTACCCCCAATTAATTGATTCCTCATTTTTTGCAAAAAAAATATATGAATTTGGATACACCAATGTAAGTGAAGTTTTAACAGAATTTTTAGTCCATCCTCGCAATCGTGAAGTTTTTACAGCGGCATCAGAATTGGTCAATCTTAAACGCTCTGCAGAAAATATTCGCCTAGCGGTTGATAAAGCCTCCCGAGTGGTTAAATCACTTAATCATTTTTCTCATAGCAATTTGGCTGGCGATTTTGGATATTTCAAATTAAAAGAGAATTTTGAAAATGTTATCACTATTCTTTGGAATAAAATTAAACAAGGTTCTAAAATTGAATTAAATATAGAGGATCATATAGAAATTTTTGGCAATCAGGATGAAATAGCTCAAGTGTGGACAAACATTATCAATAATGCGCTTCATGCCTGTAATAATAAAGCTGAAATAAAGATTAACCATGTTATAAATAATGAATTTCATGAAATTTCAATTCATAATAATGGTCCGAAAATTCCAGATGATGTTTTAGATAAAATATTCGAACCTTTTTTCTCTACAAAAAAGGCAGGCGAGGGAACAGGTTTAGGGCTTCATATTGTTAAAAAAATAATTGATGGCCATTCAGGTGAAATTGTATGCAATAGCACAGACACTTCGACCAGTTTTACGTTTAAAATACCAGTTTTAACTCCCCTTAAGGAATTAAATGATTAACAAAGATAAAATAGCCATACTTTGCTTGGATGATGAAAGGATTATTTTAGATTCTCTTAAAATTCAATTTGAAAAAGAATTTAAAAATAATTATTTGTTTGAGTATGCACAAGAGCCAGAAGAGGCAATAGAAATTATTGATGAATTAATCAAAGAAAAAATAAATCTTTTGCTTGTTATATCGGATTACCAAATGCCAAGTATAAGTGGCGATCTCTTTGTTGAAATTTTACATGCGAAACTCCCAAGTGTTAATATTATAATGCTTACTGGCAAAATGCCAAACGACCTAAAATTAAAATTACTAAATAAAAATATTGTTCTAAAAGTAATTTCTAAACCGTGGAATGAGAGTGAATTAATTAGTTTAATATATAATCTTGTAGCTCATGAATGAAAAGAAAATAATTCTAATTATTGATGATGAACCTATCATACTTCAATCGCTTAAAATACAGTTAGAGCGTATAATTCCTAATGATTATTGGGTTGAACCTGCATCCTCAGGCGAAGAAGCTTTTGAATTATTGGATGAATTTTATTCGAATAAAAACAATTTAGTTTTAGTTATTTCCGATTATAATTTAGATACTTTAAAAGGAACCGATGTATTAACTAAAACAGCTCAGTTATTTCCTAATGCTTCAAAGGTTATTTTAAGCGGACAAATGGATATAAATGAAGTTGAAAGATTCAGTAATCAATATAAACTTGATTTACAAATAGGTAAACCTTGGGACATTAATGAAATTTACGAACTAATTAATAATCGTATTCAATAAATTTAAGTGATGAATATAAAACAACAACAATTTCATAATCCTGAAGACTTATGGTCTGGGCTTTCTAACTTTAATGCTACCGATTTTGATATACATTTTATTTTTGCTGATAAATTATATTTTGAAGATGAAAAGTTAAATGAAAAGATACAATCTCTTTTTAAGAATTCGCTTATAATGGGGTGTTCTACATCGGGTGAGATACACGGTTCTTCATTTAGAGAAAATTCGTTTTCGCTAACCTCAATTAAGTTTGAAAATACAAAAATCAGAAAGTCTACTTTTATTATTCAAGATTCTAACGATTCATTTAAGGCCGGGCAAAGCATTGCAAGTAATTTAAAAGAAGATAATCTTAAACATGTATTTATATTATCAGAAGGTATAAATATTAATGGAAGTAACTTACTTCAGGGAGTAAATAGTGTTTTGGATAGAAATGTAAATGTTTCGGGAGGTTTAGCTGGTGATAATGCTACTTTTTATAAAACTTATGTTGCTGATGAAAATAATCGTTTTATTCCTAACTGCATAAGCGCAATTGGTTTTTATGGTGATAATTTTAATTCGGAGAGCAGTTCCTATGGGGGCTGGGATAGTTTTGGTATAGATCGTTTGGTAACCAAAAGCATCCAGAATATCGTTTATGAAATAGATCATAAGCCTGCCCTGGATTTATATAAATCTTATTTGGGTGATAAATCCAAAGACCTTCCGGGTGCCGCAATGTATTTCCCTTTAGAGATGCGAGAAAACGAATATACCGAGCCATTGGTAAGAACTATTTTGGGGATTAATGAAGAAGATAAAAGTTTAACCTTTGCAGGTAATGTGCCCGAAAATTCTTTTGTTAGATTAATGAAAACAAATGTAAATAGAGTAATTGAAGGTGCTAATAAATCGGCTCGATTACTTACTGATAATTTGAATTCAGTTCCCGAATTTGCTATTTTAGTGAGTTGTGTTGGAAGAAAAATTGTTTTAAATCAGCTCACCCAGGATGAGGTGGAGGCCGTTACTGAAAACTTTGATTCTACAGTAGCTTTTTCCGGATTTTACTCTAATGGAGAAATTTCTAAAATGAAATTTGTAGATTCATGTAAGCTTCATAATCAAACCATGACAATTACCTTGTTTAGCGAAAAAAATAGTTAGTGATGCATCGGCTGCTAAAACGACAAATAAAACAACATTTGCCCGAATGGGAAAAATTACCTCAGGAGGTTATTTCGTTTTTAGAGATTATTGCTAATACCTATCAAAATTATGATAATGATATAGATCATCTTGAGCACATTCTAAAAGTAAGTTCTCAGGAACTGTTTGTTGCAAATAAAGAACTTAATGCAGTAAATAAACAAAATGAAGCTGTTATAAATTACAAAACGCAACATCTTAAAAAAATTCAGTTTACACTGGAAAGTGCTGAAAAAATTGCTTCCTTTTGCGCAATTAATCTCGATTTAAATACTTCTAGTATTGAATTATCTCCTCAATTTAAATTATTATTTAAGGACTTTTCCAATCCACTTGATTTTGATTTAAATGTTTTTTTAAAGGAATTTAGTGATTATAATTTTGTTAAGGACCAAATTAATTATGCTATAGTTTCGGGCGAACATATTTCTGTAAAAAAGATTTTATACAAAAATCATAATCAGTATTTCGATTTAGATTGCGAAATTCTGAGCGATGATTTAAACAACAAAAATTTAATTATTGTTTTAAAAAATGTTACAGAAAGGGTAATGTTGGAAATACAGAATGAATATATTTCCGATTCTCTTAACAGATATGTACAAGCCATTAATGCATCGGCTATTGTTTCTGAAGCAGATGAAAAAGGTATTATTACCAATGTAAATGAAACTTTTTGCAAAATTTCAGGCTATACTAAAGAGGAATTAATTGGTAAAAAACATAATGTCCTCAATAGCGGTTATCACGATAAAACCTTCTTTCAAAAAATGTATGAGGACATATACAGCGGTAAGATTTGGAAAGAAGTAGTTAAAAATAAAAGAAAAAACGGCGAGTATTATTGGGTCGATTCTACAATTGTGCCATTTTATAAGGATGGTAAAATCGTACAGTTTATATCCATTCGGTTTGATATTACCGAAAAGATGGAATATTCTTTGCTAATTTCCAGTCAACGTAATTTTTACGAAAGTATCCTAAATAATTTACCTATTGATATTGCCGTTTTTAATGAGAAGCAGGAATATTTATTCTTAAATCCTTATGCTGTTAAATCGGATGAGGTAAGAAATTTTCTTATTAATAAAACCGATTACGATTATTGTATGAAGTACAATAAAGATTTATCAATTGTTTCTAAAAGAAAAAGTTTGTTTGAAGAGGCGCTAAGAAAGATGGAAACCGTTGAGTTTACCGATGAAGTAACAACAAAAAGTGGTGATAAGGCCTATATTTTACGGCGATTTTTCCCACTTAAAGATATTTACGGAAACTTTGATAAAATGATGGGTTACGGTATTGATATTACCGAAAAAATTGTAAGTACAAATTCTATAAAAGAATCTTTAAAAGAAAAAGAAACCTTACTTGGCGAAATTCATCATCGTGTAAAGAATAATTTAGCCTTAATTGTTGGTTTAATTGAATTGCAAAAAAGTAAAAGTAACGACGAGGTGCTAAAAAATTATTTACAAATAATTTTGGGAAGGGTAAATGCCGTAGCACTTATTCATGAAAAATTATATAAATCCAATAATTTTTCAAAAATTAATCTAATTGACTACATAACCGAGTTTGCAAATATTTCTTTTAACGCTTTTGATAAATCAAATAACGCTAAACTTAAGATTAATTCGGGTGATATTAGTTTAACCACCAAACAGGCTATTCCACTTGCTTTGCTTCTTAATGAAATTATGACAAATTTTTTGAAGTATGTGGCCAAAGACACCGAAGCTCCCTTACTTTCAATTGAAATAAATAAAATAGAAGAACAGGTTTTTATTAAAGTATTCGATAATGGTAATGGCTTAAATAAGGAAATAGATGTTCTAAAAAATGAATCTCTTGGGTTTAAACTTTTATTTCTTTTCTTAAAACAATTAAAGGCTGAGCATAAAATATATAACAGTCCGGGTTTTACTCTCGAGTTTAATTTTAATATCGCTGAATAAAAATTTTTTAGTCGTAATAAAAATGCCCCCAATAAGGGTTAACTTTTGGGGACATAGCAGCGTATTAAGCTTTAGTAATTATTCCTGTAATGCCAGTTTTTCAAATTCCTTTTTCTTCTCGTAATACTGATCAATAGTTAAATCGTAAACAACAGAGTTTCGCTTGTTCTTATTCTCTACATAATGGCACGAGCTAATAAAAGGTTCAACTACATGAATTTTGTCTAATGGGGTTACTACCAGTAATTGTAGATGTAGTTGTTTACATAACTCCATTAAATAAATCGATTTATCAGGATCTAGTTTAGAGAATGCCTCATCTACCGCAATAAAACGAAAAGATTTTGGTTGTTTACCCTTCATGTTAATACCAAATTGGTAAGCAATAGCTGCGCCTAAAATGGTGTAGGATAATTGTGCTTTTTCTCCACCCGATAATCCACTGGATGATTCGTAAAATTTAAATTGAACATTATCCTCACGATAAAATTCCTTAGCACTAAAATCTAACCAGTTTCTAACATCAGTCACTTTCTTCCTGAAATTTTCATCAGCTGTTAATTCCTGAATTAATTTTTGAATTTTCTTAAAGCTTTCCTCTAATATGGAGTCATCTTTCGTTAACTCATATATACTCATATCCGGCTGCCATTCATCTAATTCAATTCTAAATTGACGGATTTGAACATCCGTATTCGGTTTCATCACTAACTGAATGTAAGTAGGAGGGTTTAAGCTAAAATTGATATTAAACAACGACATGTTTAATTCATCTATGCTATCCATAATACCTTCAAACTGACTTTCCAAAGCGGTTTTAAAGTCGGTTAGTTTTTCAATGATACTTTCATTAAGATATTTGCGGAAACGCTCTTTAAATTTAGGTAAATCTTCTTTTAAAATTCGGTCGTATGCAGCCTTGTATTGTGGAAGATACGTTATACGGGCCTCCAAATTAATGGTATCTCCTTCCCAACCCGGATATTTTTTAAGTACTTCGGCATTAGGTTGTTTGTACTGGCCCATTTGACGAATTAATGTTTGAGCCAGTTCACCGCGTAACTTACTTTTTGAAGCTACTAAATTCGCAATCTCTCCAAGAATGGATGATCTTACTTTGGTTATATTTTCAGAAGAAATTTCATCACCATATTTATCTAAATATGGTAATAATTTAACGTACTGCTCCTTAAGATCAACCCCTTCATAATGCTGTAAAATGGCTAAGTTATCGTTAATTGATTTTTCAATTTCTTGAACATCTCGTTTTAGGTTAGATATTACTTCTATAATTCCTTCTTGTTCGTCAATTTTCTCTCTAATTTGTTGTTGAACTGTTTTTAGTTGAGAATCAATTTTGGATAAACCATCAGAACCTTTTATTAAATTAGTTTTTTCTTGATTTAGCTTCTCAATATTTATAACGGTAGATTTCCAGTCAATTTCACTAAAACGCTCAAATGTTAAAAGTTTGGCATGAATCTCTTTTTCACTTGATAATCGGGTGATATTGTTTCGGTGAGTTTCAATTTTTATGTTTTGTTCTTTTATTTGCGTATCAAAAACCTGAAGCTGTCCGCGCAAATATTTTAGCTTTTCTTTGTTATCCCAACCTAAGATATATTTGTCCTCGCTAACCACGTGTAAACGATCATCTTTTTCGTGTCGGTCGGCATCTTTCTTTAATCTGTTAATTGTAATGGCTCTTCGGTGCCTGTTAAAATCCTCGAGAGTATCGCAACAGATATAATCGAACTGATGCTGGAGTTGAGCCTCTATCCAATCGCGGAATTGAGTTTTTGGTTTAATTTCAATTTTAGAGGCTACCGAGTTGTCTACTTCTTCGTAAAAAATATTGGGCGGACGTTTTTCATCAATTTTGTGGTAAACAATTCGTCCTCTAATATTGGTTTCGTTAATGTATTTATTTACTTCCCTGTAATATTTTTCGGGCACTAATAATCTTAATCCAAAGTTGTGTAATAAACTTTCTATAGCGGGTTCCCATTCTTTTTCATCTTCGCGAACGCGCATAAGTTCACCTGCAAAAGGAAGTTCTTCTTCAGAGGCTTCAATATAATCTAATATCCCTTGTCGAATACGAATGTTCTCAGGGGGAATTTGGTTTTTTCTATCGGTATAAGATTCAAGATTTTGAGAGAGATCATTAAATTTATCTTTTAGAATATTTAAATCTACACTACTGTCGATAATCTTTTCTTCAAGATCACTAATCTCAACATCAATCTTATTGTATCGATCGCGTGATGCTTTTAAATTCTCGGTAAATGATTTTTCTGTAACATCTTCTTCATAATTTACCTTTTTGGCTAACAGACCATATCGGTTTGAGTTTCCTTGTTTACGATCTTTTTCCAGTTCAAGCGAATTTACTTTTTCATCAAACATCGAGAGCTGACCGCTAATTTCGGTTCCACTTTTTGCTGTATTTAAAGTAACTTCAGATGATCTAAGTTGATCTGTATTTAGTTTAGAAGTTTCCAGCTTGTCTTTCTGAGCCTCCATCTCAGCTTTTTTGTCATTAAGCTGTCTGTCTAATATTTCGTTATGACTAGTGGCAAAGTATGCAGGAACCAGTTGTCGGATCTCCTCAAGTTCGGTTGCTTCTTTTTCAAGTCGGTCAAATTCATCCGCATTTTTAACAATAGGCTCCAACATGCTTAATTGATCTTGTGCTTTTTCAATAGCACGATGGGCAGCAATTAAATCATCATAATTTTCTTTTAACTTATTAAACTCTTCTTCGGTATTGGGTTCTTCAAGCATGTTGGCCCGAATAAACTCATTTAAATTTCCTAAAACTTTAATACCAATTGTCTGCGAAAATAAACTTAATGCTTTTTGAGAACGTAATCCGAAAATTCTGGAAAATTCAGTGGCATAATTGGTAAAGGAATCGTAAATCTCTGTTTTGTTTAAGGCTTTTAATCGTTTTCGCCATTCACCTTTAGAATCGAAAGGTGTAAAGTGTTCGGCAATACTCAATTTATTAGGAGAAACGATATAGGCTCTTTTAAGTTCGTTATTCGAAAACCATCTTACTTGAGCTAATGTTACATCTTGTTGTATACCCTCGTTATAAAAATAGGCTAAAATTACGGAGTAATCGTTTTTAGAGCGCAATTGCTGAATAGAGGCTTCTGTGGCATCATCACTTTGCGTTTTTCCGTAGTAACCTAAAACATAAGATGTTTCGTCACGCTCTTTTTTTAAATCGGTACCCGATGATTGATTGTAAAAACGTTTGTTGGAAGGAACCAATAAGGTAACCAATGCATCAACGAGAGTTGTTTTTCCCGAACCATTTGCACCTGTTAAAAGTGAATTGTTTCCATTAGGATTAA
>JBIICS010000221.1:0-3303 GCA_044238735.1 Bacteroidia bacterium | reverse complement strand
AATTTTCTGCCCTTCATTTTTCTAATCCTTCTAACAATAAATACATGTATATGTTGGAGGGTATTGATGAAGAGTGGAATAATGTTGGAAATAAAAATTATGCAACCTATACAAAAATAGAGCCGGGGGAGTATGTATTCAAGGTAAAAGCCGCTAATAGCGATGGGGTATGGAGTAAAGAAGAATTAGCAGTTAAGCTAATAATTACCCCTCCTTATTGGAAAACGATGTGGTTTAGGGTGGTCTTGTTCTTGGCTATTTCATTGTTTTTGTGGTTTGCCTACCGCACCCGCATAAATTTAATTAAACAGCAAAAAAAGTATCTCGAGTCACAGATTAGAGAACGAACACAAAAGATCTGGCAGCAAAAGGAGGAGATTGAGTTAAAGAGTGTGGAGCTAGCTAAAGAGAGAGAAAAGGTAGAGAAATTGTTATTAAATATTTTGCCTGAAGAAACTGCTGCGGAACTTAAAACAAAAGGAAAAGCATCTCCCCGCCATTATCGGTTGGCCTCGGTAATGTTTACCGATTTTAAAGGATTTACATTAAAATCTGAAAATTTACGCCCTCAAGAACTGGTTGAAGAACTGGATTTCTATTTTGTAAATTTTGATGAGATTATTGCAAAATATAATATATCAAAAATTAAAACAATAGGGGATGCATATATGGCCGCTGGTGGTGTCCCTATTCGTAATAAGAGTAATCCCATCGATTTAATTTTGGCTGGTTTAGAAATTCAACGTTTTGTAATTAGAGTTAAGGAGGAACGCAAACAAGTTAATGGGAATTATTTCGAATGCAGAGTCGGTATTCATACCGGAGAAATTATTGCAGGTGTTGTTGGAATTAATCGTTTTGCATACGATATATGGGGTGATACGGTAAATGTGGCCTCCCGTATGGAAGCCTCTTCCGAAGTAGGTAAGGTTAATATATCGGGTGTTACCTATCAGGTTGCCAAGGAGTTTTTTGTATGTACCCATAGAGGTAAAATAGAGGCAAAAAACAAGGGTGAAATAGATATGTATTTTGTAGAATCTATTAAACCCGAACTCTCTATAGATGGTCTTGGTATTATTCCAAACGATAAGTTTACCGATCGTTTGGAACATATCTTATATAGCAAGATTAATTATAAAAAAGCCGAACATCATATTGTAAAGTTACTGGAGGCAAATTTACCAACCGGTTTATTTTATCACGGTTTGCACCATACCCTCGATGTGTGTAAATCAGTTGAAGAAATTGCTTTAGCAGAAGGTGTGGGGAGCGAAGATATTCATATTTTAAAAACTGCAGCACTTTTTCATGATGCCGGTTTTACTAAGCAGTATACTGCAAACGAACCTATTGGTTGCCAAATGGCACACGATACTCTTCCTGAATTTGGTTATTCTCCAAAGCAAATTAAAATGGTTGAGGAGTTAATTTTGGCTACCATTGTGCCACAAAAACCCAATAATCATCTGGAGCAAATTATTTGTGATGCCGATTTGGATTATTTAGGTAGAGATGTTGAAGAGTTTTATCAAATTGCACAAACTCTTTACGAAGAGTTGGAGGCCTTTGGTAAAATAAACGATCCGGTAAAATGGGACGAAATTCAGGTTAGTTTTCTTTCGGCTCATCAATATTTCACCAAGACTAATATAAAACGTCGTCAGCCAAATAAATTACTTAGAATTCAGGAAATCAAAGATAAGCTTGCCAAGATAAAGGGAGAATAATTTTTTATTTATTACTTAATAATATAGGCTGTTAGGTTAACTTTTACAAAGAATTGTGCAAAAGCCCCCTTAAACTAAGCGCGGCAACCTATGGTTGCCGCGCTAATTATTCCTATCAAATAAATAATACCGATTAAAAAAAATCGTTTAACTATTTAATCAAATCAAATTGTTTTAAATGATGAAGGAAATGTTTATGCAAACATTGTATCCATTCCTCATAATTTAACGATCCAAAACCGGGATGAATGGTTTGGCGACCGGGGTTATTTTTAAAGAAAGTACTAAACTCGGTTAATTCATTTGTAAATTCGGTGTATGCATCTAAAATATTGGAATTTCTGCAAGGGGCTGGTTCTTCTTTTAAAAAAGGATGCTTGGTTTCTGGTTTAAATTCTTTTTCACTCATCAAAAAGTTTTTTGACGATTCCAATTTATCCGCAGGGGTGGTTAAAGGGAATAAAATTTTTTCGGTAGAGTTGCGTAAGGAATCACTTAAATGCTCTACCATTTGCTGGGCATTCATTTTGCCCCACCAAGGATTCGCCTTAGATCTTAAATTCTCTAATAATTTGGGTGTTGTTACTTTAACAAAGTGTTCTTTTTCTTGAAATGTCATGTTCTTTTTTTCTTTGATCTTGCGAATTTAATAAATATTTGGAATGAGTATCACAACTCGATCTTTTAACAAAAAAGGTTTATTGATCGCTTGTTTCAATTGATTTTTCTTTTTTAATTGATTTTAAATTTAGAAGGTTCATGGGATTACCCTTAAAATTTGTGAATGATTTAGGGTAAATTCGTAATACCTGATCATAATATAATGGAACCACGGGGGCCTCGTCTATAATTAATTGATCCATTTCCCGGTATATAGCATAACGCACGCTGTCGTTACTTTGCATCTGTGATCTCTCGTATAGTTTATCAAAATAGGAGTTGTTAAAACGAGTGGTGTTCGGACCAGCCGGCGTTTGGTTTTTGCTGTAAAACAACGCAAAATAATTCTCGGCATCTGGATAGTCGGCTATCCAGGAAGCCCAAAAAACCTGATCTAACGAACGGGCCACCATTTGTCGGTGAACTGCAGCAGGATTGATGTCTAACTTGGACTTAATTCCTATTTCATTTAATTGATTCTGAATAAACTCAAATATGTCTTTTCGTTTTTCGGTGCAACTTAAGGTAATTTCGGGTAATCCTTTGCCTCCCGGATATCCGGCTTCCGCCAACAGCTCTCTTGATTTATTCGGGTTGTATTCGTATCCTTTTACACCAGGAGAATTGAATCCGGGCATACCAGAAGGAACAATTCCATAAATTGCGGGTGAACCAATATTTCCCCTGAAAGAACTAACCATTTTCTCTCTGTCGAACCCGAAATTAATAGCTTGTCTTATTTGTTTGTGTTTTAAAGGATTATTGCCAAATTTTTTATTCACATCGTTTATTAAGATCCCCATGTATTCGGTGTTCAAATAGGGGTGCGTTTCAATTATAAATTTATCGCGATACTTTGGTGTTATTTTACTGTTTTCGTCCACTAATTCTTCTGTATAATGTCCTCTGCCAT
>JBIICS010000009.1:0-38446 GCA_044238735.1 Bacteroidia bacterium | reverse complement strand
GTTGCATTTCTCGGTAACCTGCATCTGTTGCCTTATCTAAAAAGAAATTAATTAAAGCTCTTTGTAGACGGGCACCTTTTCCTTTATATACCGGAAAGCCTGCGCCTGCAATTTTTACTCCTAATTCAAAATCTATTAAATCGTATTTAGCAGCTAATTCCCAGTGCGGGAGGGCGTCTGCTCCTAAGTCTGGTATGCTTCCTTCCTGTATAACCACCTCATTATCTTCCGGTGTTTTACCGGCCGGAACTTTTTCGCTGGGTAAATTCGGAACCAGATAGAGCAAGTGAGTTAGGTCATCCTCTACTTGTGATAGTTTATCATTTAATTCTTTGGAATTTTCTTTAAGAACAACTGTTTTGGCTTTTAAATCATTAGCTTCCGCCTGTTTGCCTTGTTTAAATAAATCGCCAATTTGTTTGGCAAGTTGATTTGATTCGGCCTGAATATTGTCTAACTCGTTTTGAGTGGATTTTCTCAAATTATCTTTTTCAAGAATATGATCTATTACTTCCAGTTGCTTAAAGTGCTTTTTGCTTAATCTGGCAATTACTTCTTCTTTATTTTCTCTGATAAAATTAACCTGTAGCATTTTTATGAAATTTGTGGCAAAAGTACATTTTTTTACGCTAAATAGTTTGGTTTAACGTTTAATGATCCTGGCTATAATATGGGTAACTTCAATTGGTTATTTTTTAAATTGGTTTAAAAATTTTAAGAATAAGCCTAAGGTATCAAAGGGTAAAAGGCTTTGGTTACTCTGTCTTACAATGAGTTTAATAAGATAATTATCCGTATTTTTACATATAAAATCTTCCTAAAAATGAGTAAGGGTAAAGTATTGGTTGCTATGAGTGGTGGAATTGACAGTTCGGTAGCCGCAATGCTTTTGCATGAGCAGGGTTACGAGGTTATCGGTATTACCATGAAAACCTGGGATTACGACAGTTCGGGCGGTGGTAAAAAAGAAACAGGTTGCTGTAGCTTAGATTCCATTAATGATGCTCGAAGTTTGGCTGTAAATTCTGGATTTCCTCATTTAATTTTAGACATCAGAGAGGAATTTGGTGAGTTTATAATTGATAATTTCGTGAGTGAATACATGGCAGGCCGTACGCCTAATCCTTGCGTTTTATGTAATACGCATATTAAATGGGAAGCCTTGTTAAAACGTGCCAATCAGTTGGGTTGCGAATATATAGCTACCGGTCATTATGCTAATATCCGTCTGGAAAATGGTCGTTATGTTATTTCTAAAGGGTTAGATACTAATAAGGATCAATCATATGTTCTTTGGGGTTTAACCCAGGAAAGCTTAAAGCGTACGATGTTTCCACTTGGTGGTTATACGAAACCTCAAATTAAACAAATGGCTATAGACAGGGGTTTATTAGAATTGGCCAATAAAAGTGAAAGCTATGATATTTGTTTTGTTCCCGACAATGATTATCGGAGTTTCTTAAAACGAAAGGTTGATAATCTGGAATCGCTGGAGGGTGGTTTATTTGTTAACCGAAAAGGTGATGTACTGGGAAAGCATAAGGGATACCCTTTTTATACCATTGGTCAACGAAAAGGATTGGAAATTGCAATGGGAGAACCTATGTTTGTTACTGAAATAATTGCAGAATCTAATGTGGTGGTGCTCGGAAAAAAAGAAGAGTTGGATGAACAAACCATGCTGGTTAGTAGTTTTAATCTTATAAAATACGCCGATCTTAAAGAATCTAAATCGTTTTTAACTAAAATACGATACAAAGATAAGGGTACAATGGCTGATATTGAGGAGGATGGGGATTTGTTAAAGGTTGTTTTTCATCAGTCTGTTACCGGGATTGCACCCGGACAATCGGCAGTTTTTTATGAAGGTGATGATTTAGTTGGAGGTGGTTTTATTAAAAAAGCGCGTATTTGAAGTATTATGCATACATATTAATTGCCTTTTTTTCTTTAACGTGGATAGCTTGTAAAAAAACCACAGTTGAACAGCCTCCCGATTTTGGTTTCGATTATTTTCCGATTGAAGTTGGTCGTTATAACGTTTATCAGGTAGACTCTGTAATTTACAACATCCCTTTTGATACTATTTATCGGTATTCCTTTCAGGTTAAAGAGTTAAATGAGAGTTTATATAAAGACAGCGAGGAAAAAGAAAGTGTAAGAATTGAACGTTACTACCGAAATACTCCAAGTGATGCCTGGGTATTAAAAAATGTATGGTCAAGCCGTTTTTTAAATGGAAAAGCAGAGCGTCAGGAAGAGAATATTCGTTTAATTAAGCTTGCCTTTCCTTTGCTTGCGAATAAAAGCTGGAATATAAATGCTGTTAATACTTTGGATGAACAAATTGCAGAGATAGAAAAGGTTGACAGTGCCTATCAGCTTAGTGGTGTCAATTATCCAAATACAGTTTCTGTAATTCTGGCAACTGACACCAATCGTATTTTTTACAAGACTCATAAAGAAGTTTATGCTAAAGGTATTGGATTAATTTATAGCGAATTTTATGAATTATATTCTAATAATATTGACCCTGATAAACCAAGTGTAACACAACGAATTGAAACAGGTACGGTTTGTACCCGAAAACTTATAGAAACCGGAAAGCAATGATTAAACAACTATTTTTTATTTGGATAATACTAATTGCCTTAAGCAATAATGGTTATGCCCAGGCTAAAAAGTATTTTATAAAATTTACTGATAAAAATAACTCTCCTTATTCGTTGTCTCAACCACAGGCTTATTTGAGCGACCGTTCCATCGATCGTAGAAACCGTCAGAATATTTCTATTAAAACTAACGATTTGCCTGTTAATTCTTTATATGTTGATTCCCTCATAAAATTAGGGGCAAATGTCATTTTAAAAAGTAAATGGCTCAACGGTGTTGCTATCGAAACTGCCGATTTAAATTTATTAAACACCATCAATAATTTAGGGTTTGTTAAATCTTCTAAACTGGTTAATCGTTCGGTAAAGGGGAAATCAATTGATAAATTTTCATTCGATTTTCAAAATTTAAGTCAGCGAACATCTCTATTGTCTTCAACTACTTTTGATTACGGTTCATCCTTCACGCAAAATAATCAAATTGGATGCGATTGTATGCATCAGCAGGGTTATACTGGTAAAGGGATGTTAATCGCTGTGCTAGATGCTGGTTTCCCGGCTTCTAATACGGTAAGTGTATTTGATAGTGCACGTTCCGAGAGCAGAATAAAAGCAGGTTTTGATTTTGTTGATAATAATAATCAGGTTTTTGATGATCATCCTCATGGTACTTATGTTTTAAGTTGTATGGCTTCTCTGGTTAACGGTCAGATTATAGGTACAGCACCTCATGCAAGCTATGTTTTAATTAGAACAGAAGATGCACCTACAGAGCATGTTATTGAAGAATACAACTGGGTGGCCGGCGCAGAGTTCGCAGATAGTGTGGGTGCAGATATTATTAATTCTTCATTGGGTTATACTCAATTCGACGACCCTTCTCAAAACCATACCTATCAGGATATGGATGGCGATCATACCATATCTTCTTTTGGGGCTGATATTGCAGCTTCTAAAGGTATTTTTGTTAATGTAAGTGCTGGTAATTCAGGAAACAGCCCTTGGTATTATATTAGCACTCCAGCAGATGCAGATAGTGCTCTGGCAGTAGGTGCAATAGATGCATCTGGAACCATAGGTGGATTTAGCTCGCGTGGTCCCGCACCAGATGGTGCAATTAAACCAAATGTAATGGCTATGGGTGTAGGAACAACAGTGGTTGATCCGGCTGATATAGTAACAACAGGTAGCGGTACATCTTTTGCCGGACCGGTAAACGCCGGTGCTGTGGCTTGTTTGTGGCAATCGTTTCCACAGGCTACTAATATGCAGTTAAAGGCAGCTATCGAACAATCGGCTTCGCTTTTTAATAATCCTAATGCTGATTATGGGTATGGAGTTCCAAATTACTGTCTGGCTAAATCCTTACTTACTGGAGTTGATCCCCGAAAGTTTTATGAAAACGAACCGCTGGTTTATCCTAATCCTTTTTTAAATCAAATTAATTTAAATATTTACTCTAGCGACACCCAAACGATAAGTATCGCCGTATATGATATTTCAGGAAAAATAATTTACAATGAAAATTTTAAACTCGCTTTAAATAGTTATAACAACTTAAAGCTAGAAGTAAGCGAAACACTCTCATCCGGCACCTATACTATCGCCGTAAATTCTGATAAAATTAATTACAGAAAGAAATTGATGAAGTTAGGGAAGAATTAATTTACAATTTAAATACACACTTTAGCCTAATAACTATTGTCCCCCTGAGGTATCTAAGGGTAGACAATTGGAAGAGCTCATTAGTTTATTAATTCATATGCTGTTCCATCACTAAATAACTATTAACTCATAAAAATCAAAAGGCTTCGACAAGCTCAGCCTGACAATGAAAGAAATGTCACCCTGAGGTATCGAAGGGTAGACAAACAATTTAAAGCAAGCTAATTCAGTTTCTATCAACTTAATTAAACCCTCCTCCCAACCACTAATTCAAACAAATCAGCTTCCTGTAAATATTGGTTGGCCAATCTTTTTAATTCCTCCGATGTTATATTCTGGACAGCCTTAAAATAGCGATTATAATAATCATAATTTAAATTATAGTCATAAACCCCTTTAAATTTATCGGCTAAAGCAAAAGGACCTTCGGCACTTTTTAAGAATATTCCCAGAATATAATTCTTTACTGTATCTAATTCTTCTTGTGGTATTGTTTCTTCTCTTAATCGTTTTATTTCGTGATAAATTTCCTTTAACGCGTTTTGGGTAACATCAACCCCAACTTCGGTAGATATAAAAAACATCCCGCCTTTTTTGAAGGGAGCAAGTCCTGAGCCAATACCATATGTGTAGCCTTTATCCTCACGGATGTTAGACATTAAGCGGGAGCCAAAATAACCGCCCAAGACCGTATTTAGAACCTGAAACCCAAAATAATCGGAATGAGATTTACTAAATAACGGACGACCAATACGAATAGCTGATTGTATGGCTTCTTTCTTTTCGATTAATATTTTTTTGGATGAAGACGGGGAGGCTACAAAAAAATCAGAGTTAATAGTGGTAGATTGATTTTTGTTTTTTTCAAATACTGCGCTAACCGTTTTAATTATCTCATCCGTAACAAAACCCGATATTAAAATATACGCGATTTTCGATTTATAAAAGTGATTGTAAAATTCAATTAAATCTTGGTTAGTTATTTTATTGTAATCGCTTTCTTTTGTATATCGCCCGTATGGATGATTTTCACCGTATATCAAGGATGGAAATTGATTGCGTGCAATTACATCTACCTTTTGCTGACTGATTTTAAATCTTTGTAAATTATTTTTAATGTACAAATCAAACTCTTTTTCGGGAAAATTAGGTTCTTCAATAACACTCTTTAAAATTGGCAAAACACTGTTGATGTGTTTGTTTAAAGTGTACAGCGAAAAACCGGCAGAGAATTTTTCAACATTTGTTTCCAAGTAAGCCCCAAAAAAATCTAATGTTTCCGATAATTCATTTGAGGTGTATTTTTCTGTGCCTTCGCGCATAAGCGCATTAGTTGCAGAGGCTACAAGTGTTTTATTTTGCGCACAAGTACCTGCATTAAAAACAACTTCAATTTTTACAAGCTCCTGCGAGCCTGCATTTAAAGTGTATAATGGAATGTTATTGGCTAACAACGTTTTGCTTGCGTGAATTAAACTCGCCTCCTTAATAGGGTGGTATGCTGGTGCAGTTGCTCTGTTTAAACTCATTTCTTTGCTAAATAATATAAAGTGCTACAATTGTTTTTAACTAGTATTTCATTTGCCATCTTTTGTATATCGGCAGAGCTAACTTCGGCATAACGATTAATTTCACTGTTTATCAAGTCTGCATTTCCTAGCAACTCGTAGTAAGCTAAATTCATGGCTTTATTTAAAATACTCATTTCACTAAAAGTCAAAGTAGATTCTACTTTGTTTTTTACTTTTTGAAGTTCTTTTTCCTCTATTTTTTCATTTGCCACTTTCTCTAATTCATTTTCAATGGCTTTATTTGCATCTTTTACATCAACACCATCGCTTAATTTTCCTTGTATTACAAACATCCCGGGCTCTATATCGCCCATTATGTAAGCGTTAATTTCAGTAAACAGTTTTTGTTCTTTTACTAATGAGTTATATAATCGAGCCGACTTACCATTGCTTAGAATGTCGCTTAATAAATCGCAGGCATGATAATATTTATCTGTTCTGGCCGGCATGTGGTATACTTTGTATAGGGCATTTGCAGGCACATCTCTTTCAACTGTTAATTCACGTGCTTCGGTTTGCTTTGGCTCCTTAGGTAAATTACGGTCAACAAGCTCCTGAGCAGGTATTGGTTCGAACCATTTTTTACAAAGTTCTTTTGCCTGATCAAGTTCAATATGTCCGGCTAACACCATAATAGCATTATTTGGGCAATAGAATCGTTTAAAGAAATCTTTTACATCTTCCATTTTGGCATCGGCAATATGGCTAATCTCCTTACCAATTGTAGCCCACTGATAGGGGTGTGTAGTGTATACTAAAGGTCTTAACAGAAGCCAAACATCTCCATAAGGCTGGTTTAAATAACGTTGCTTAAATTCTTCAATTACAACACTCCGTTGAACTTCGAGGCTTTGTGGTGTAAAAGCCAAACTTAACATGCGATCGCTCTCCAGCCAAAAACCGGTTTCAATATTTTCAGAGGGTACTGTAAGATAGTAATTGGTAATGTCGTTATTGGTAAAGGCATTGTTTTCGCCGCCCACTTGCTGTAAAGGAGTATCAAAATTTGGAATGTTAACTGAGCCACCAAACATCAAATGTTCAAATAAATGTGCAAATCCGGTTTGATTAGGGCTTTCATCTTTTGCACCAACATTATATAGGATGTTTAAACAGGTGAGTGGGCTGGATTTATCGGTATGAACGATTACTTTTAATCCGTTGTTTAGGGTGAATTTTTCAAATTGTATCATAATTCAATTGCTGGCTAAAGTTAACTTTATTTGCACATTTTAGCTTTAATTTCAAGATACTTTATTAATAAGTTTCTAAAAGTGTTAATTATTATAAGGGGCCTAATTTTTAAATTTACTGCATGATCCTTTGTGTTGCAGAAAAGCCAAGTGTTGGTCGCGAATTAGCTCGTATATTAGGTGCTAACAATCGCAAAGAAGGGTTTTTTGAGGGTAATGGTTATTATGTAAGTTGGACTTTTGGTCATCTCTGCACTTTAATGGCGCCGGATGATTATTCTCCAGATTGGAAACGATGGGATTTAAATTACCTTCCCCTTTTTCCACCAAAGTTTCAGTTAAAATTAATTAATCAAAGCGGGAGTATTAAGCAGTTTAATGTTATTAAAGACCTCGTATCTAAATGTTCTATGGTTGTAAACTGCGGGGATGCTGGCCAGGAGGGTGAATTAATTCAACGCTGGGTTTTATCCAAAGCAAAAAACAATAAGCCTGTTAAACGTTTGTGGATTTCTTCTTTAACGGATGAAGCCATAAAAGAGGGATTTGCTAAGCTGCGCGAAGGTAAAGAATTTGATAAATTGTATGCTGCTGGAAATGCACGCGCTATTGGAGATTGGTTGCTGGGGATGAATGCAAGCAGACTCTATACTTTAAAATATGCTAACGGAAAGGGAGTTTTATCTATTGGCCGCGTTCAAACTCCTACATTGGCTTTAATTGTAAACCGTTATTTAGAAGTAATTCATTTTAAACCGGAAACATACTGGGAAATTAAAACTGATTATCGTAATGTAATTTTTAATTCTACTCAACGTAAATTTTCTAAGAAAGAAGAGGCAGAAAAATTATTAGAGGAAATAAAAAGCAAGCACTTTGAAATTGTATCCAGCATAAATAAAAAAGGTAATGAGTCTCCGCCTTCTTTATTCGATTTAACATCGCTGCAGGTTGAATGTAATAAACGATTTAATTTTACTGCGGAAGACACTTTAAATCATATTCAAAAGTTATATGAGCAAAAGTTGGTTTCTTATCCAAGGGTAGATACAACTTTTCTTCCGGAACAAATGTATGAGAAAGTACCGGGCATTTTAAAGGGTTTAATACCTTATCAAAATCTGATACAGCCCTTGTTGGGTGGTAAACTAAAAAAATCAAAAAAAGTTTTTGATGATAAAAAGATTACCGATCACCATGCTATAATACCAACGGGGATATCGCCCCCTTCATCGCTCTCAACCCCCGAAAAACAAGTGTATGATACTATTACCAGAAGATTTATTGCAGTATTTTACCCCGATTGTGTGGTTTCTAATACTCAGGTAGTAGGTAAGATTGAGCAAAACGAGTTTACTGCAAATGGCAAGGTTATTTTGGAAGAAGGCTGGCGAGTACTTTATCCTAAACGCGACGATGAAAATAAAGAGGGCGAAGATCAGGTGATGCCCGAATTTACGGCAGGTGAAAGGGGCCCCCATACACCGGCTCTGCTCGAAAAACAAACACAACCTCCTAAGTTGCATACAGAGGCAACTTTGTTAAGGGCAATGGAAACGGCAGGTAAGCAGGTTGAGGATGCCGAACTTCGCGATTTAATGAAGGAGAATGGTATAGGTAGACCGAGTACGCGTGCAAATATTATCGAGACCTTGTTTAAACGTCATTATATTGAGCGCCAAAAAAAGAATCTGGTACCTACCGTTACGGGAATTCAGTTAATCCAAACCATTAACAACGAGTTGCTGAAGTCGGTTGAGTTAACCGGGTTGTGGGAACGAAAATTAAGGCAGATTGAAAAAGGGGAATATGATGCTACCATTTTTATGGAAGAGATGAAAGAATTAGTGAAGAATCTGGTGCATGAGGTTAAGGTAGAACAGGGAAGCCGAATTGAGTTAATAAATAAGGTAGAAATAAATCGGCAAACGTTGCCCAGCCTCCAAAAGGAAGAAAAAAAATTAAAAGAAAAGACTTTAAAGGATAATAGGAAAAAGGAAATAATTTGTCCGAAGTGTAAAAAAGGTAATGTATTAAAAGGTAAGAATACATACGGTTGTGCGGAATATGTGAATGGATGTAATTTTCGTTTTCCTTTTGAAGTATTTGGTAAGGAGCTTAGCTCAACTCATTTGGAAGCTCTATTAAATAAGGGAAAGACACCTGTTATTAAAGGCTTAAGTTATAATGGTGAAAAGCAAAACGGTAGTATTTCATTAAATGAAAATCTAATACCGGTATTTAGCCCCGAGGTTAAAAATAAGAAAGGCACTCAATCGGTTAATCTTTCAGGTAAATCTTGTCCGCTATGTAAGCAGGGTATTATCATCAAGGGAAATACGGCATGGGGATGTAACCGTTACCGCGAGGGTTGCCATTACCGCGTTCCTTTTAAATAAACTGGAGTCTGTTAATTTTTTAATTGACAAATTGAAGTAAAGACTCCAAATAGAATCTTCCATCATCTGATAGAGTTGGATTTTGATTACATAATTCAATCAGTTCTTCATCAGAAATAAAAATTGATTCTTGTTTAAATACTACATCGGTGTATTCATAACTTGAGTGGTTTTCAATTAATAATTCATCCAGATTTAAATTAAAAAAGTCTATTGTTACCATGTGTTTTGTTTAATGGAGCAAATTTCAGTAATACATGTTTTGCGATTATTAACGATGTGTTTAGCGTGTATTAAAAAAGACTTTACAACATTATTTTATTGTAAACAGATTAGAGCAGTTGGGAAACTGGATGAAATAGAAAAATTGGCTTACTTTATTTATAATAGAGCCATAATAACAGACGAAAATCATATTTTACGACAAATTTTCCTTTTAATTTCAGCGGAACATTTATTGAAGCGTAATAGAAAAAATTGATAACATGAATTTTAATAATTTCACAATAAAATCGCAAGAGGCTATTCAGCAGGCATTGCAGATTGCCAGCGGTAACGGCTCACAAACTATTGAGATTGGACATTTACTTCAAGGTGTTTTTGAAGTAGACGAAAACGTAACTCCTTTCTTGTTAAAGAAGCTTAATGTTAATGATACTAATGTGCGAAAGGCTGTTGAACGTTTGGTTACTGCCTATCCAAAGGTTAGTGGCGGTCAACCCTATTTATCAAATGCCGCAAACCAGGCAATTTCTAAGGCAACCCAATTGATTAAAGAAAGTGGCGACGAATATGTATCCATTGAACATATACTCCTGGGGATTATAGGCACTTCCGACCAGGTTGCTCAGTTGCTAAAAGACAGTGGTGTTAATGAAAAGGATTTAAAAAAAGCAATTCAGGAATTAAGAAAGGGTGAAAAAGTTAAAAGTGCCAGCCAGGAAGAAACCTACAATTCTTTATCTAAGTATGCCAAGAATTTAAATGAAATGGCCTCGGATGGGAAGCTCGATCCTGTTATTGGTCGTGATGAAGAGATCCGAAGAGTATTGCAAATTCTTTCCAGAAGAACAAAAAACAATCCCATTTTAGTTGGCGAGCCCGGAGTTGGTAAAACAGCAATAGCCGAGGGTTTAGCTCATCGAATAATTAGTGGTGATGTTCCGGAAAATTTAAAGTCGAAGCAAATTTTTTCTTTGGATATGGGATCATTAGTTGCGGGTGCAAAATATAAAGGTGAATTTGAGGAACGTTTAAAGAGTGTGGTTAAAGAGGTAACATCAAGCGAGGGAGAAATCATTTTGTTTATAGATGAAATTCATACCCTGGTGGGTGCAGGCGGTGGTGAGGGTGCCATGGATGCCGCCAATATTTTAAAGCCTGCTTTAGCCCGTGGCGAATTAAGAGCAATAGGGGCAACCACATTAAACGAGTTTCAGAAATATTTTGAGAAGGATAAAGCGCTGGAACGTCGTTTTCAAAAAGTAATGGTTGATGAACCGGAGACTGAAGATGCGGTATCAATTTTAAGAGGTATTAAAGATAAGTACGAAGTTCATCATAAAGTGCGTATAAAAGACGAGGCTATAATTTCTGCAGTGGAATTATCGCAACGCTATATTACAGATCGATTTTTACCTGATAAGGCCATTGATTTAATTGATGAGGCAGCGGCTAAATTGAGAATGGAAATAAATTCTATGCCTTTAGAGTTGGATGAAGTAGAACGCAGAATCAGACAGCTGGAGATTGAAAGAGAAGCCATAAAAAGAGAAAATGATAATCGTAAGCTCGATTTAATTGGTAAAGAACTTGCCGAGCTTAATGATAAGCGAAATGCTTTGAAAGCCCAATGGCAATCGGAAAAGGAGGTAATTGAGGGGATGAATAAAATAAAGACCGAGATTGAAGATCTTAAGTTTCAGGCCGATCAGTATGAGCGTTCAGGAGAATATGGTAAGGTTGCCGAATTACGCTACGGAAAGATAATAGAAAAGGAAAAAGAATTGGAATCGTATAAGCAAAAAATTGAAGAATTAAAGCAGAGTGGTAATCCTATGATTAAAGAGGAGGTTGATGCTCAGGATATAGCTGAGGTTGTGGCACGTTGGACAGGAATACCGGTAAGCAGGATGTTAATGAGTGAGCGCGAAAAGTTATTAAACCTGGAGCAGGAGCTACATAATAGGGTAGTAGGGCAAGAGGATGCTATTGAAGCAATTGCGGATGCCGTTAGAAGAAGCAGAGCTGGTTTGCAAGATCCAAAACGTCCCATAGGGTCGTTTATATTTTTAGGAACAACAGGAGTAGGGAAAACGGAATTGGCGAAAGCGCTTGCAGACTTTTTATTTAACAATGATAACGCTATGACACGTATTGACATGAGTGAGTATCAAGAGAGGCATGCGGTATCCAGATTAGTGGGAGCACCTCCCGGATATGTGGGCTATGATGAAGGAGGCCAACTTACTGAAGCTGTTCGTCGTAAGCCATATTCTGTAATATTATTAGATGAGATAGAAAAAGCACATCCGGATGTTTTTAATATTCTACTGCAGGTATTAGATGATGGTAGATTAACAGATAACAAAGGCAGAGTGGTAAATTTTAAAAATACGATTATCATCATGACCTCTAATATGGGATCTCATCTAATTCAGGAAAATTTTGCGGGGATGACAGAGTTTAATAAAGAAGAGATTATTGCTAAAACCAAGTTGGAAGTTTTTGAAATGCTTAAAAAAAGCATTCGCCCCGAATTCCTTAATCGTATTGATGAGACCATTATGTTTCAGCCTCTTACTCGTGAAAATGTTCATGAAATTGTGGGATTACAATTTAAGCTAATAGCTAAGACCTTGGAATCTCAGGGAATAAAGTTAAGCGCTAGCCCTCAGGCAATCGAATGGTTGTCAGAGCTCGGATATGATCCTCAATTTGGTGCTCGTCCGGTAAAACGGGTAATTCAAAAGAAAATATTGAATGAATTATCAAAGCAGATTTTATCGGGAAAAGTTCAAACAAATGGAGTAATAGAAATAGATGTGATTAAGAATGAGTTTGTTTTTAAAAATCGGATGTTGGAGGCTGTTTAAACCCTTTAATCGTTATATTTATTCATCTTAAAAAGGACACGAAAATGCTTGAAAAAGAAATATTTAGAGTGTTTTTTTATCAAAAATTTGTTTGATAAAATAAAGTAGTTATATTTGCAGTCCTAATTCATCCGAATTAGAGCAGGTCGGGTAGTTCAGCTGGTTAGAATACGTGCCTGTCACGCACGGGGTCGCGGGTTCGAGTCCCGTCCCGACCGCCTCAAAAAAAGCCTTTTCGCAATTAGTGAAAAGGCTTTTTTGCTTAGTTGCTTGTCTAAAGTTAAATTACAAAGTATTCATAATCTAATTAAAAAATTAAATAACTACGAGCTTCACAATCGCTATAATCCTGCTAACTTTTGTATTTTAGTTTTTCGAAATTTTCTTCTCCTTCTCAATAATCTCAAATTTCACCTCCGAAGTTCTGCCTGTTTTATCCATTACAGTAAGCGAATGCCAGCCTTGTTCGGGCATGCATTTGATCTGATGGAAGTTTGAGGTTTGGGAGATAAAAGCTCCGTCTAAATACCAGTATAATGGTTCATTTGACTTGGTGTTGGTTGCGTTCAGGATTAACTCATTTTTAATTCCTTTTTCGTTAACGGGTAAATAAATTCTGAACCCATTACGGGGATAGATGATGTCAAATGTGCTTTCAGAACTTTCGTTAATGCAATTACTCATAAAAGGAGGGATGATTGCATAGTTTATGTGATTCTTCTTGTAGAAATATTCATGTAGGGGAGGTAGCACGAAAAATTTTCGTGAAGTCATTTTGCTTACCGGATAGCAATTCCCGTTTACTCTGTATGTTCCGGATGAATCCAGCATAATAGTTTTATGGTAAGGACATGCCGGTATTTTATTTCCGTTTAAACTGGTTTTAATTTTAATGGAACTTATGCAATCGGTTCCAGCTTTGAAACCACTTGCTTCACATATAGCAATTTCTTTTAAGTTAATGTCGGGACGGCTGAACCATGATTTATCTAAACAATTAAAAACAGAAAAGAGCAGTGGGGCTGCAACGTTTATTCCGGTTAATCCGGGTCTTCCTTCACCATCGGCATTTCCCAGCCATACCACTACCGTATAAAGTTTGTTTACACCAACAGCCCATGCATCCCTGAAACCAAAGCTTGTGCCTGTTTTCCATGCAATTTTTCCTAAAGATGAATATAAACTGTTGTAAGAGTAATCTTCAGGTCTGGCCAGTTCCGTCATGGCATTAAACATCAGCCATAAGCTGCCTGCGGAAATAAGTCCATTTTTAGCATGACTGTCTCTAACTTCATTCTGACTAAGCAGATTACATCCGCGATAATTATTGCGGATGTAATATCCCGTATTGTTAAAGCTGTTTAGTTCTCTTGCTAGTGATGAATAAACGCATCCTACTTCAAATGGACTTACCTCAGCACCTCCTAATATTAATGATAAACCATAATGTGCAGGTGGTTTGGTAATTGTGCTGAATCCTATTTTCTGCAGATAATAATGAAAGGACGAAGTGCCAAAGGATTGAAGCATCTTAACTGCAGGTACGTTTAGTGATCTGGCCAATGCTTCATTTGCAGGTACCATTCCGTCAAAAGTAAGATTGAAGTTCTTAGGAGCGTATGAGCCTATTTGTGTAGGTATATCTTCAATTAAGCTGCGTGGACCGATCTTCCCCTGATCCAGCAATAATGAATATAATATAGGTTTTAAAATGCTGCCGGAACTTCTGGATGATGTAATGATGTCTACATCGTTGTGGTCTTCTTTTTTTAAGTTTTCTGCGTTTCCGGTATAAGCTAATACATTGCCGGTTTTGTTTTCAATTACAATAGCGCATGCATTGTTTATCTGGTTTAATTTGTTCCGGTTAACATGTTCATTTACCAGAGAATTTACTTTTTCCTGCAGCTCTTTTCTTATGGTACTCTGATAAATTTTTCCTTCACCATTTTCTTTAATAATTCGCTGTAAAAGATGTGGTGAATAGTGAGGCAGAGTTAAGGCCTTTTCCGGAATCTTTTCCTGTAAGGCAAGCGTATAGGTTTCCTTACTGATAATATTGTTTTGATATAATTTAAATAATAAGCGGTTTCTCTTTAATAAAAGCAAGTGATGATTCTTTCCAGGAAAAAGGAGTGAAGGGGCGTTGGGTAATACAGCAAGCAAAGCATTTTCGCCCCAAGATAATTTTTCGGGTGCCCTTCCGAAATAACGCCAGGATGCCGCATGTAAGCCTACCACATTCCCTCCAAAGGGAGCGTTGCATGCATATAGATTAAGAATGGTGTTTTTACTATAACCAGATTCGATTCGGATGGCCCAGAACAGTTCAACAACTTTTTCCCAATAGCTCCTTTCGGGATTGTTTCGGGCCAGTCTTGCTACCTGCATGGTAATAGTACTGCCCCCGCTTTTTCTTTTCTTGTGTTTGATGTTTTTAATTAAGGCATTAAATACAGAAACGGGATTTATTCCGGGATGATAGTAAAAATAACGGTCTTCAAATTGTGTAATACAGGTTTTAAATTTTTCCGGTATACTGTCACTATAGGGGAAACGCCATTGTCCGTCGGCAGAAATTCTGGCGTTTAACAGCTTGTAGTTTTTATCATATAATACCGTGCTGCAAGGTTTGTTAAACAGCTGATCAGGTATCAGAAAATAGAAACAAATTATTAAAAGCAATGCGGTTATGAGCATTGCTTTTTTTCTTAGAGAAAAGTTTTGTAGTTTTTTTGAAAAATTAAATTTCACAAATAACTATTTTACATATATCCAGTGACCTTTCTTTCTGGAATATACACTATTGTCGTACATAGCTTCAGTATTAACTCCTGGCATGTAATAGCGCCCTTTATAGCTTGCATTTAAATTAAATCTGAATATTTTGGTTTCATTCGGTTTAATGTCAAGGTAGGTCATAATGCGATCGTCTCTTATGTCCTGGTAATCAAATCCTGAATTTTTTAAGGAGGCTTCATTATCATCCATACGGGCATTGTGTATTTCCCATCCTGATGGTATGTAGTTTAAAATGGCCAGGTTTTTAATGTGCCCCATCGTTCCCGGATTCTTAACGGTAATTTCCATAGTAAAATTGGTACCCTGGTTTAAATGATCCGGATTTATAATTTCTCCTTTTTCCGATTTGAATTTAACTTCAGTGATTAAGTTTTCTTCTTCCTCTTTTTCTTCACTTATTGCAGGTTTGCCTTTGTTGATTAAACGTATATAAACCAAACCCTTGCCTTTATTGGAAATGTTTATAGTTCCTTTCGGATTTTTGTTGAAAGCAACCGGTATGCTGGAAATTGTATGGTTTCCGTTTGTTTCTTCTTTCTTTCCGTTAATATCAACTTCAACCTGCATGGCAGATGCAGAGCCAAACTTTTTAATGTACTTTGAAACCGCAAGCAAGCTATAGGCAGTTGTGTGGGTGCTCAGGTATTCTTTGCCTGAAAGGGCAGAGGCTAACTTTTTAAGTACAGCAAAAGAGCTGGATTTTTTGTCGAGCAGACAAAGGGTTTCCAGAATCATTGCTTCATCTCGATATTCAGATCCATAGGTGTAATAATCAATTGCATATCGTTCAACATTGGAGCTGGTTTTGGCTATTATCTTCTCAGCTTCATCTGTATTGCCTGTTATAGCGTATGCCGCTGCCAATCTCCATTTGGCTTGCATACTCAGATTGGTTTCTTCTCTTAGTCTGTTCATGGCTGCCATTTGCGGCTTGCCCGCTACGGACAATACATAAAGCTTATAAGCCTGTGTGAAATCATTAAATTTATTTCGGTTATCAAACGACCATGAGTTGGATGTTTCCTCTATAAATTTCAGGCAATTTTGTTTCATGCCCGAATTAACAGTATATCCTTTCTTTTCTGCACTTATCAGGAAATGTAAAGCATAAGTGTTGGCCCAGTCGTTATAATCATGCTGTCCAGGCCAATAAGCAAATGAACCGTTGCTTTGCTGGAAATCCTGTAGTTTTTGTATTGCTGCTTTTATATTTCTTTCTAACTCTGATTTTCTTATTGCACTTAGTGGCATCATATCATCCAGATACAGTTGAGCAAATGCAGCTGAAGTGGTTTGCTCTAAACAGCCATGTGGATAGGACACAAGATAGTCAAGTCTCGACTCTAAATTAACAGCAGGTATAGTAGATAACTCTATAGAACCGCTGTTAGTGCCTATAGCGCCTATAGCGGAATAATTTAAAGTAGTTTGTTTGCCTGGCTCAAGCACTAACTCTTTGATATTTGTACGGAATGGATTTGGATTTCGAACATCCAGTTCCATGCTGTAAAATGTTTTCTTGTTTCCTGCGGATGCTACAATATTCACTTTTGCAACACCGGTCTTATTCAATACTTTTAATTTAAAGGTTAAAAGCTTTTCATCGTTTTTGCTAAGATTTGTAATCTGACTATTCTTGCCAACTATTTGAACTAGCTCGTTAGAGCTAACACTTACATTAACGTTGCTTAAATTCACATCTCCACCAAAAACTGAAACCGGTAGGTTTACTTCTTCACCTACGCTTAAAACTCTTGGCAGAGTACCTAATATCATAATCGGACTCTTAACCGGAGTGGTCTTTTCTGCGTTGCCGTAGGCTCCTTTATAGCCTGCAATAACCATGGTTCTTACCGACCCAATATACATTGGCATTTTAAAAGTGTGCGTTTTCTTTTCTCCTTTCCCGATATGAAAAGGACCTATTACCTTAACCATCGGTTTAAAGCGATTGGTTTTGGCGCCGTCTTTATTTATTTCTCCTCCATCTCCGCCTATGCTTAAGATTCTTTCAAGCTCACCGCCATATGCGCCAATTACATTGTCATATACATCCCAGGTTTTTATTCCCAATGCTTCGCGTGCATAAAAATGATTCCATGGCTCGGGAGTTTTATAACGGGTGAGGTCAAGCAATCCTTCATCCACTATCGCCACCGTATATGTCATTTCTTTGCCGTTTTCTTCGCCAACGGTAATGCTGGTTTTTGTTTCCGGAGCAAGCACAGACGGCATGGTGATGGTTGGTCTTAAATGAGTTTCCGGATCATCTACAATTACAGGAATCACACCATATAATCTGATTGGTAAATCGTTTACAGTCTGGGCATGTGGCTGCATAAGCGATACATGCACATATACATTGGGCGCCATTTCCGGTGTGATCTTAAACTTGAAACGAGTAGTGCCTTTTTGTGTTTCAAGCCAGTGCGCTTCCAGAACTTTACTTCCTGTTTCTATAGTAACAAGTGCCCGTCCTCCCTGAGGTGAAGGAATGCTAATACTTGCTTCCTCACTGGTTTTGTATGATTCTTTATCTGATGTAAACTGTAGGATGCCGGCCACAATCTTATTATCATTTCCTCCTCTTTCCATCCAGTTGCTCCAGTCTATATAGGCAGTAGTAGCGCAGGAATGACCGCCATCAAGGTCTTTTACTTTTATTAAATAACGACCCCATTCATCGTTTTTCATTTTAAGTTTGAAAGATCCTCTTCCGGCTTTAGTGGAAATTTCTTTTGTGAGGTAAGCTACATGATATTCCGAAGAATTGTAATTAGCCAATTCATCATCGTATTGGTCCCACCACCAGCGCCAGTCGAGTTTATATACTTCTACTTTTATTCTGCTGCAGCTAACTCCTTCGCCTTTATAGTTAACGCTGGCAATGTTTATAGTATGTTCCTGTTCGGTGTATAAAATGCCGCTGTTTTTTTCTCCTTCGGGTAAACTGATACCTATGTAAGTATTAAATGGCGAATAAAGAGCAGAGAACCGATCAACGCTGAACGCTCCGCCCGGCTCGTATACACGGGTTGCAAAGTTTGCCTTTAACATTCCGCCGGCATTTTCTTTTGCTTCTATATTCAGGTTGAAGGAGGCATCGCCCTCTTCATTTAATTTGCCATCAAATAAAGTAATGTTATCGGAATTAAAAATCTGAGTAGGGTCGTTAAAAGTGTAATTTTTATAGTTTTTAAATTCGGTTTGGGTGCTGCTCAGCGCTACACCTAAAGTTGCTTTTAAATTTTTTGCTTTAGCTCCGGTTAACCAGTTTGCATGAAGTCTTACCAGGTTTTTGGAATTACCGTCTATTAATTTATTGTCAGCTACATCTACATTAATCTTTAAACGATTCGGCATAATCGTTTCAATTCGTATGTTTTTATTGAACTGCACGGCGCCCACTTTACAGCTAGCCTGCCAGTTTCCGGTTGGTATATGGTTCTCGGTTGGGACTGTGAATGCATAAAAAGCATCCATGCCTTTGGACTTAAGCATTTTCTTATACACCATCCCTTGCGGGTTTCGTAATTCAAATACTACAGGGTGATTGGAAGGCAGTGCTTTTAATTTGTCTTCCAGTATAAAGTGTAAGAATAAGGTGTCGCCCGGACGCCAAACCCCTCGTTCGCCATAAATAAAACCTTTTAAACCTTTCTGTACCGATTCGCCTTCTGTGTCAAACATGGAAAGTGATAATGAATTACCATCATCCAGTTTGATGTAGCATCTCTGTTTGTCTTTTTTACCTATTACAAAATAAGGTTTCTGACTGGGTGTTACGAATAAGTGTCCATCGCCATTGGTTTTGGCTGTTTGAATAAGTTGCTGCTGATAATCGTAAAGTTCAATTTCAAGGCCTGCTATTGGTTTAGTGTCAACTAAATTACTGGCCGCAAAAAACAAACTTCCGTTATTTCCTTTTTTTACTGTTAAGCCAATGTCGCTGGCTAAAAGATTTTTAGATATGCTGGTGTTATATGAACTGTAATAGGCCGAGTTGCATGGGTTATCTCTTTGTTCCCAGTTATAATCAGAATCTTCATCATAGTTTTCTTCGTAATAGTAATCGCTGTAATAGTAGTAACCAAAATCTTCATCGCTGTTAAGGGTTTTGATTTCTTCCAGTTCAATGTTGTCGGTGTTCGAAACACCATTGCAGGAATATGTAGAGTATGACTTCTTAAATCCTAATGTTACGCGGTATATAGCGCCGGGTTCAGTTTTAATTAAAGAATTTAAATCGACAGAGAATTTTTTAAATCGTTTAAAGTCTGCAGGATTTGTAATTCCCAGGTTAATCGTTTTCTCCACAATTTTTTTACCTACTCTAGCCAGTTCGTTATCTCCATTCAGTTCATTGTTCTGAAGAAACTGCAGCATGTTGTTTTCATATATTTTCAGAATTTTAATATCTACAGCTTTCAAGTTAACAGCCTCAAAAGGAAGAGTAAGTCCGTTAGTAGAAGGGAGGATTACACCATTGCCGGTAAACTTTATTTTGGGTTTAACTTCTTCAAAGGTTATTTCATGTTCGTAGTCTTTGTCCAATGATTTGCCATTACCATCGCGAATGTGTTCGCTTGTAGTAAGTTTAAATGTTCCGGTTTTAGTTTCATTTGGATACAACTTGATTAAGTTGTTGTCGGTAACAATTTTCA
This sequence comes from Bacteroidia bacterium, assembly GCA_044238735.1. Taxonomy (GTDB): domain Bacteria; phylum Bacteroidota; class Bacteroidia; order UBA4408; family UBA4408; genus JBIICS01. The sequence goes on along the minus strand of JBIICS010000009.1, from coordinate 18,445 downwards.
AATCTTTAAATTCAGCAAGATTTATTAAGCCTTCCAGGGATTGTTCTTTGTTTATGGGATTTGATAGTGCAATCTGTACAAACTGTTCGGGAGAATTTATAACCTGAACATTAAGCAGGGTAAATGTTTCTTTAGATGGAATGGTAAAATTCTTTTCGCCACTGGTCTTTTGTTTGATAAAGTTGAAATCCCAGTTGTAAATAAGGTTTCGGGCTGAGTTATCACTTCTGGCTATACTATCTATGTAAAACCTATGTGTGGTGCCCTTTTCATCGTGTATCCAGTTGATTTTAGAAGAAGTGATGCCTGATTTGGAAGTTAATATTTTCTCCAGTTTTTGCGATTCAATAAAGTCAGCCGTGTAAATTGTTCCGGAAGATTTATAGTAGCTGTAATCATCCTCGCTGTATGTGCGCAAATCATTAAATTCGATCTGAACAGATTGTTCAATTGTTTTAAACTGAAAACTGAACTCTTTTAGTTTATCGTTTACATCCAGAAGTTTTCCCAGGTAAAATACGGCATCATATTTCTCTCCTTCGGGTAATCTGTCTTTGGGCTTAAATTCAATGGTCTGCGCATCAATCCATCTGGCTTCACCTTCTATATTGTTATTAAAATCAAACAACTCCTCTTTTATTGGTGTATTTAATTCAACCGTTTCGAGTATCTGCGAAGTAAAACGGATTTTAATGGTTGAACCGGTGGAAATATATCCGGTAGTGAAAGCCGAGATGTACTGGGCAAAATCGGGATCAATCTTTTTAAATTCTAATTTATTTTGTGTTCCGAAGCTTAATTTTTTGAAAGAATCGAAGTAGTGAATACCCAGCGTGATGCTTATGGTGATAATCGACCCAATAACCATCCATTTTATTTTTTTCCAATCCATAAATTTTTAATAAGCATTTAAGTTATTAAATAATAACGGGCGGACAAAAAAAATTGTATCGTTTGGTAAAACTAAATTTAAGGGGATTTAAATAGTATCTGAATTCTATTTAATTAAAAAACTTTATATTCTAAAGGGCAGAAATCAGGCTAATATAGTTAATATTAGAGCTGGACTCAGAGGGGCATCAAATGTGTACATTATTTTACTCGAGGATGTGCTATCTCCCTGATAAAGATGTCGTCCGTCAAAAGTATAGATGCGTTTACTTGAAGAAGTGCTGTCGCCCTGATAAAAGTATTTTCCATCCCAGGTATAGATTCTTTTGCTGGAGGAATTGGAATCGCCCTGGTAAAGATGTTTCCCATCCCAAGTATAAATTATTTTGCTGGAAGATGTGCTATCGCCCTGATAAATATGTTTGCCGTCCCAGGTATAAATTCTTTTACTGGAAGAAGTGCTGTCACCTTGATATATGTATTTGCCGTCGAATGTAAAAATAATTTTACTTGAGGAGGTGCTGTCGCCTTGAAAAACTTTTGACATGATTGTATGATATTGAATTATTAATTCTTTGGTTGAAATAAATGAACAAAAAATATAAGTGATTTCCAATTAAATGAAGCTAAATTTTAATGTAAATAATTATTTTAAAGAACAGTATATTAGGAAATATACTTAGGGTCTATTATTCTTTCTTTTGCGTTTAAATTTTTCTTCCTGCATCTTAAATACCATATTGGATAGCTCTTTTACTCCTTCATCACTAAATTGAAAAGTATAGTGATGATTGATGTTTATCTTGCTTGCTACCTCGTCAACGGGGATATTGGCACCTAAAAATGTAAATTCCCAGCCCTTATTTTTGAAAGCTTCTATAATGTCGTAAATTTCTTTTTCGTTAAAATTAAAAGAGGCATTTTCTTCACCATCAGTTATGATGTAAAAAGAAAGCTGATAGTTTTCACAGTTAATTAGGGCAGCTTCTGTTTCGCGAATGGTTAGTGCTATTGCATCATAGAGTGGAGTATTTCCACCGGGATAATATTGCTCATATAAATGATTGCCAATTTCTACAGGTTTTATCATAGGAATGATGGGTTTAAAACTAGAACCTTCAAAGCTTACAACTGCACAATAGTGTTCTTGATTCGGATTTTGTAACTCCGCAGTAACGGAAGCTTTTATAGTATTTTTCATCAGCGCTATGGTTTCATCCTTAATAATTTCCATAGATCCACTTTCATCTACCAGTAATATGGTAATAAAATTTTCTTTTTTCGGATTCAGTTTTAAGGGTCTAAACCATTTAAGCAAATGAGTTGAAGTTTGTTTAATTCTGATTTGTCTTTTAATAAAGTTCATGATTTCTAGTTTTTTGTTAATGCAAAACTAGATTAGAACTTCAGCTAAATTAAATCTCTGCAAGGTTGTAGTAATCTTGCCTTATTTAAAACGATATTCTGTTAAATTATAATTACCTTTTTTAATGATTAGAGCTTTTTCTACACCCCATTTTAAATCCCTACTGGCAGTAGGTGCCGATATCGATTTGAAAAATATTAAGTAATCTTTTCTATTGAATTTGTTTTTTCCGATATGCTCTTTAAATAGACTTATTCTGTCCTCTACGGTTAAGCTATTATTTTGTGCATTAATTATATCGGCTAGTGCTTCGTTAATAATGCCTAGCATAAATTCTATAAATGGAGTAGAATGACCTTTTTTATCAGATTCAGCAAGTTTAGCGTAATATAGTTTTTGTTTTTTCTTTATTAAATGTTCAATAGGCAGATACTCAAATACCGGGTATTGTTTTATTAGCAGAAGTGTTTGCCAAAAACGACCCATTCTCCCGTTTCCATCCATAAATGGATGTATAAATTCGAACTCATAATGAAAAACACAGCTTTTTAATAACAATACTACATTATCATTTTTTAAATAGTTAAATAAATCTTTAAGTAATCCGTTTACAAGATTTCCTCCAGGCGCAAGATGTTTAATTTCATTTCCTTTCACTATTCCAACATTCTGGATCCTTAATTTGCCGGCATCACTTATAAGCCCTTTCATTAATACCTTGTGTGCTTTTAGTAAATCTTCAATTTTACCTGCATTGTATTTGTTAAGTTGATTATAAAGCGTTATTGCGTTTTGTACTTCCCGTATGTCTTTTTGTGGAGCCAGTACTCTTTTATTTTCCAAAATAGCCGTAATTTGCTCTTCTGATAAGGTGTTTCCCTCCATTTCGAGAGTAGACTGGATAGTCTTTATTCTGTTCTTTTTTCTAAGCTCTGGTTTTGGTTTGTAAAGATGATTGGCGTCTATAATACCTATTTGTTCAGAAATGGTAACAATTAGTTTTAAGATAGTATTGTTTATATGGTAAGGAGGTTTCATTTGATAGTATCATATGATACTATCAAATATACTAATATTTGCTTAACTAAATGATATAAAATCCGGTGGCAGATCTATTTTCTTTATGCCCCCTCTGGGCCCATCTATGTAATAATGCCTTGCAATTTCTTCGGTAAAGTTTTTCTTAAAAAATTCTTTAATACGAGATAATTTCTGATTTAAGGATTCGGCATTTACATCGGTTAAATCAATAATAGCCTTTTTAATTTCTATGGGTTCGCTTTTATTGCTGATGCGTGAGTATATTTCCGTTAACTCGTTTTTGTAGTTGGATATTTCTTTTAAACGTATTCCTTCCGGATGTTTTAAAAATAAAATATATAAGGCTTTTGGAAGAGGGTATAGATCGATTTCTTTGTTGTTGTAATTGCTTAAGAACAATCGGTAATTGGGGTGGATTTCTATTTTACTTATTACAGGTTTATGTGTGATACTTTTAAATTCTTTAATTAGTTGTTCTATTCTTTGTAATGTTTGGTTATTAGCATTCGATTCTTTTAGCAACAGCAGGCTTAATTGAAGCAAAAACTGAGTGGCTTCTTCGGTTGGCATATTTTTAATATACCTTATTATTTCGGGTTGGGATTGGTGTTCTGATTCTTCAGGAAAATCGGATGGAATGCTATAGATTATTTCTGAACTTGATTTTCGCTTATTGTTCCTGGGGTTAAAACTTTTAATTTCGTCTTTTAGTTCAAACGGTGGGGAAGATAGAAATAAGTTTGTACTAGATTCTTCAAGCGTCTTGATAAATTCAGATTCTATTTGGTCTAATTTAAATCTTATCCATCGGATGCCATTATTATCCCTAAATACAGCAATGTAATCCTCAGGGCTTTCGTAATTAATATCGAATAATTTTAAAACATTACTTCCAATAGCGGATGCATTTAATTTTTCTAAAAGAGCTTCTGCATTTAAGTTAGGCGTTAAATAGGTTAACTGTTTTTTAATGATTGTATTTACTTCTTCTATATCCTGGGGCCATATAAATTGTATACCGTTTAAGCGACTTGCTTTAAGTAAGTAATTTTTTAATTTCCGTAATTCCTGTTTGTTGGTTTTTAATTGTGGACGAAGAATAAGGGCAGTATTAAAGGGTAGTATAGAGGAGATCGTAATCAATAGTCAATTTTTAAGCATTTTATCTAATTTACATAAATTATAGATATTTAATAAGTTATTGGTTGTTTTTTTGATATTTCGCATAGCTATTCTTACCTTAAGGGAGTTATGAGAACGTTAGCTTTATTTATTTTTGTTTTAGCCTCTTTAACTAATTCATTTGCTCAATTAAAAGGCAAGGTAGTAGGTGTGCACGATGGTGATACTTTCACATTATTAACCCAGGACAAACTACAAGTTAAAGTGAGAGTTCACGGTGTAGATTGTCCGGAATTGAAACAAGATTTTGGTCGAGTTACTAAACAGTTTGCAAGTGATTTATTGTTTGGTAAAGAGGTTGTTGTAAACACTACTTCAAAAGATAAATACGGGAGAGCTGTGGGTATTGTTATTCTACCGAATGGAAGGAGCTTTAATGAAGAATTGCTGCGTTATGGCTATGCCTGGCATTATGTAAAGTATGATAAAAACCCATATTGGCAAAGACTGGAAGACGAGGCGCGAAAACAACGATTAGGTTTGTGGAAACAACCTAACGTTCAAGCACCATGGGAATGGAGAAAAGAAAGAAAGAAAAAAAAGGTTAAATAATCATACTTTATTTTTTTAGGACCAAACTTCATCTATTTTTTTGCGTATAGACTTTAGTCTTTTTTTGTTTTAATAAGGCTATAAAAATGGATGTAATTAAATTATTATTTTTAGTAACGTCTATTAATTATAAATTAGAATTAAATGATAAAGCGATTATTTTTCGTATTCTTATTTTCTCTGTTTAGCCTTACGCTTATAGCTCAGCTTTCTGTTACGGATTCTCTTAAAGCGGAATTAAAAAAAGCAAATTCAGATACGATTAAGTGTTTAATCTATGCATCACTGGTTGAGGCTGAGGCTAATGATTTAATCTGGCCTCAATACAATGATTTGCTTTATTCCCTGGCCTCCAAAAATTTAAAAACAGCAAAAGGAGGGGAGATTATATTTTATTCTGAACGGTTGGCCGAAGCTTTAAATAATAAGGGTTATTTGTCTCAACTACACGGTAACACTCAGGAGGCTTTAAAATATTATGAGCAAAGTTTATCCATTCATCTTAAGAATAATCGCAAATCAAGCGCTGCTAATTGTTATAATAATATTGGTGCTGTATATGAATGGTTGGGTAAGTTCAAAGAGGCTCAAGATTACTTTTTTAAAGGATTAGAGATTTATGAGGAATTAAAAGACAAGGGTGGTATTGCCTTTTCGTATAATAATATTGCTACGGTTCTTGATAACCTGGGCGATATTTCTTCTGCACTTAAGGCTTATCACAAATGTTTAGACTTATATGAGCAAACAGATGATAAAGTAGGGAGCGCAGCTGCCCTTTTAAATATCTCTATTATTTATGTTAATCAGGGTGATCTTAAAAAGGCACTCGAATATCAATTTAGAAGTTTAAAGCTAAGGCGCGAAACAGATGATTTAAAAGGGGTTTCTCAATGCCTTTTCCAAATAGGGGGTGTTTATCAAGATTTAGGAAAATTGAGCGAGGCTTTAAAGTGCTTTCAGGAAAGCTACTCCATTCAGAAACAATTAGGGGATAAACAAGGGATTGCTTATAACCTAATTAATTTTGGAAGTATTGCCCGGGAGCAGAAAAAATACGATGAAGCCCTTTCTTATTTTTTACAAAGTTTAGAGGTTAGAAAAGAGATAGAGGATAAATTAGGCATTGCTGCCTCTTTAGTAAATATTGGGCAGGTTTATTTCCTCTTAAATAATTTTTCAAAAGCCGAAGAATATCTATTGAATGGAATGAAAGTAAGCAAGGATTTAGGTTATCCGGAAAATATCCGTAATGCTTCATTACTTTTAAGTGATATTTATACCAAGATGGGTAAATTCCTACCGGCACTCGAAAATTATAAATTGTTTATAAAAATGCGCGATAGTTTAAATAATATGGAGACTCAGAAAACGGCTATTAAACTACAAGCTAAATATACTTACGAAAAAGAAAAAGCTATTTCTGATAAGGAGCATGAGCTTAAAATGCAACAACAAAGGCAATTTTCCGAAAATGAAAGAAATAGGCAAAACGTGATTATTTTATTTATTAGCTTGATTTTAATTACGGTTGCTGTTTTTTCTTTTGTTTTTTACAAGCGTTACAAATTAACACAAGCACAGAAAAAAATAATTGAGGACCAGGAAAAACAGACCAGCGAACAAAAAAAATTAATAGAAATAAAGCATCAGGAAATTAGTGATAGTATAAATTATGCCGAAAGAATTCAGCGAAGTTTTCTGGCTTCACGTGAATTATTAAATCAAACCTTTAAACACTATTTTATTTTTTTTAAACCAAAAGAAAAAGTAAGTGGCGATTTTTACTGGGCTGCTCCTTTAGCAAATGGTAATTTTGCTTTTATTACTGCAGATAGCACAGGGCATGGTGTTCCCGGTGCCATTATGAGTTTGTTAAATATTACTAGTCTTGAAAAAGCTGTTGAAACTCAATCAACCCCACATGAGATATTAAATTTAACTCGTCGTATTATTATTGATCGTTTAAAAATGGATGGGAGCGCCGAGGGTGGTAAAGATGGAATGGATGCTTCTTTAATGATATTTTCTCCTAAAAGTTCCGCATTGTTTTATGCCGCTGCTAATAATCCAATTTGGATAGTAAGAAATCATACGTTGTTAGAGCTCAAGGCCGACAAGATGCCGGTGGGTAAGCACGATCGAGATGAACACTCTTTTACACCAGGCGAATTTAATTTACTCCCGGGAGACGTTATTTATACCTTTACTGATGGTATGCCCGATCAATTTGGTGGACCGGATGAAAAGAAATTTAAAATACGTCAATTAAAAGAGTTGTTAGTTTCAATTTCATCATGTACTATGGATGAGCAATATCTAAAAATTAACGAAGCCTTTTATTCGTGGAAAGGTAATCTGGAACAGATTGATGATGTAACGGTGATTGGAATTCGGGTATAGGGAATTCTAATTTACTCTTCTTTGTGATTAATACTTATTAAATAATGAATGAGTTCCTGGTGATGTACTTGCTTAATTTCTATCGTATTGTCCGCAATTTTTATTATAAGCTCAATATCGCTGCCATCCTCTCCAAAAATTAACGTGTTTCCATTTACTTCGTGTTGAGCATAGAGATGATAATTAATGTTTTGATGTGTGTAGTTTAAGCTTCCATTTTCATTCCTTTTAAAGGATATAAGGGTATCACCTTGCTCATTAAATAAATGAACATGATTATTTAATTCCATTTGGTATAAGCCGCCCAGTATTTTATGGATACCTTCCAATTTATAAAGTTTTAAACCTGAATTAAATTTATTAAATTAGTTAGAGTTTATAAATACTTTGTTAGATGATTAAGAAAATAATTTTTTATTTAAATCCATTTACACTTTTTAAAAAGCATAACGATAATGTAAATATGCGTTTAATGAACGGCATGAATCGTATTGCTATTTATGCTATGATTATTGGTTTAGGAGTTGTTGTAAAAAGGATCTTATTTCCCTGATTTAGTTACCTAAATCCGGAAATAATAATTTGTCAAACGGAAAACGGGTAAGATGTATTTTTTTTACTCGTTGGTAAAGCAATGATCTAAATTCATCAATATTTACTTTATCCTGGGCCGAAATAAAAATACAATTGTTGTTTAGCCTCCCCATCCAGCTTTGTTTTAGCTCTGCTAATGAAATGTTCTCAGGCTTTACAGGTGTAAGATCGTCTGCCTCCTTTTTTACAAATTTATAATTATCTATTTTATTAAATACCAGAATGTTTTCTTTATCTCCGCATTTAATGCTATGTAGGGTTTCGTTTACAACGTTGTAATGATCTTCAAATTGAGGATGCGAAATATCTATTACATGCAGAAGAATATCAGCCTCTCTTGCTTCATCTAAAGTGGATTTAAACGATTCAATTAGTTGTGTAGGGAGTTTTCGAATAAACCCTACCGTGTCTGAAAGCAAAAAAGGTAAGTTACCAATTACCACTTTTCGAACAGTTGTATCTAAGGTTGCAAATAATTTATTTTCGGCAAGTACAGTAGATTTACTTACTAAATTCATTATGGTGGATTTGCCTACATTGGTATATCCAACTAATGCGACTCTAACTAATTCGCCGCGCGACTTACGTTGAACGGCCATTTGCTTATCTATATCTTTTAATTTTTCTTTCAGAAAAGCAATTTTATTCCGAACAATCCTACGATCCGTTTCAATCTCTTTTTCACCGGCTCCTTTCATCCCAATACCTCCTTTAATACGGTCTAAGTGTGTCCACATTCCGGTTAGGCGAGGTAATAAATATTCGTATTGAGCAAGTTCTACTTGTGTTTTAGCATGAGCGGTTTGGGCTCGGGCTGCAAAGATGTCTAGAATTAAAGAAGTTCTGTCCATTACTTTGCGTTTGGTTTCTTTTTCTAAGTTTCGTTGTTGAGCTGGAGATAATTCATCATCAAAAATAATGATGTCTATTTCGTTATCCTGAACGTACTGAATTATTTGTTGGAGTTTACCCGAACCCACAAAGGTTCTTACATCGGGTTTATCCATTCGTTGTGTAAAACGATTTAGTACTTTAGCACCGGCTGTATGAGCTAAAAATTCTAATTCGTTTAAATATTCGTTTAGTTTTTCTTCGGGCTGTCTTTGGGTAATAATTCCAACCAATATGGCAATTTCCTGTTCTTTGGCTGTTTTGATTGGTTCGGGTTTCAAATTACTTCTTTAACTTATCAATGTGTTTAATAATCAATTCTACTTCTTCAGGGGATAATACGGTTTTAAATGGTGGCATTGAGCCTTTGCCGTGTAAGATTACAACCCGGGCCATATTGTCATCTAAAGTAGATTTGCTTAAATCGCGGGCACCTGATATTCCTGCGTTACCATCTGTTCCATGGCAGGCAGCACATCGGTTGTTGTATAATTCTTCTCCACTATAGGCCTTACCATTTGAGGGTGAATTATTAGAGCATGAGATGGCAAAAACACTAGTAATTAAAAGCGCAAATAATGCTCTCATATTTAGAATGTATTACGGGCTGCTGCTGTTCCGGCCCAGGGTATGGCCGCTAAAATTAAAAGTAAAGCAATGGAAAAGAAGATGGCGATTTTTTTGTACTTAGCTGAACTTTCGCCAGCTCTTTTGGCTGTAGAATATCCAACCGTAATGAGTATAATAGCAATTATCATCATGCTGATGTGTTCTACAGCCCAAAATCGTAGTGCTTTATCTTTCATGGCTGCTCCCATGTTTTCGTGTGCAATTTTTACTGTTTCACTGGTGAAATAGAGTATTAAGCCAATCACCAATTGAAGATGAGAAACAATTAATGTAAACAGATTTAATTTTTTATCACCTGCAGTGTATTCGCTTTTTTGAGCTAATCCTATATAGGCTTTAACTGCAGATGCTATAATTAATAACAATATTGCATATCGAAGTAGGTTGTGTATGTTTTTTAAAATTTCCATGTGTTATCTAATTTATTTGGTGCAAATTTAATAGAATGTTTTCTGTAATCGTGTGTTTCGTGTATTTATTTTTAGTAACCAAAAAAGGGAGCTTAATGCTCCCTCATTTATTAAAATTTAACGCCAACTATACACAAATCATCAATTTGCTCGCGTTGCCCAAGCCATTCGCTAATTGTAGTATCCAGTTTTCTTTCTTGTACCTCTAGGGGCATTTCGCTGATCTCGGCAAGTAATTTTCTAAAAGGAGGATAAAAGAATTTGGTTTTCTTAGGTCCGCCAATTTGGTCGGGATAGCCATCAGTAAATAAATACACCGTATCGTCTTTTTGAATTTGTATAGTATGATTCGTAAACTTAGAATCCGTATTGGTGTTAGATTTACCAATCGGGATTTTATCCGCTTTATATTCGGTTAATTCTTTATTTCTAACTAAATACATGCTATTGTATGCCGCTGCAAATTCTAGTGATGAAGTCTTAGGGTCAAAACAACAAATGCTAATGTCCATGCCATCTTTTAATTTGTTTTCTTCATCTTGTGTATCGAGCGCTTTGGAAACTTCCTGACTTAATAATCCCAAAATTTCGGCAGGAGTAGAGGCGTCCGTTGTATTCATAATTTTATCAAGCATATTGTAACCAATTATGGTTATTAAGGCTCCGGGAACACCATGTCCGGTACAATCGGAGGCTGCAAAATAGATCTTTCCTTTCTTTTCGTGCGCCCAATAAAAATCACCGCTTACATTATCTTTCGGTTTAAAGAAAATAAAGTGTTGAGGAAGGAGTCTCTTTAAAATAGCTTTGGGCACAAATACTGCATGTTGTATTCTGCTGGCATAATCGATACTCTCGTGAATATTTTGATTTTGCTTTTCTACTAAAGCTTTTTCTTTTCTTAATTCTTCTGTTCTTTCTTCTACCTTATTTTCTAAAATACGGTTTTGTTCCATTAATGCTTTCTGCTGATAAAGGAAATACCATCTAACACCTAATATAATTGCAATTAAACACAAGGTATAAAACCACCAGGTTTTCCAAAACGGAGGTTTAATTGTAAACTCATAAACAAGGGGTTCTTTATTCCAGATATTATCGTTATTGGCAGCCAATACTTTAAATACATAACTTCCCGGCTGAAGGTCCGGATAGGTAACATAATTTTGAGTAGTGGGAGGCGACCAACCGGTATCTACGCCTTCTAACCTGTATTTATAATGTACCCTTAATGGATTGGTTAAGCTTGCCCCCACAAAATCGAATGTTAAGTGGTTTTGATCGTAAGCAAACACCTTTCCTTCGGGTTCTTTTTCCATTTCATTAAAAAACAAACGAGGAGTCTTCAGTGAAGTAATGGGTTCGGCAGTATTTATTTTTTCTTTAACCGAATTGTATTTTACCACTCCAATAATGGATCCAAACCAAAGATTACCATCGTTATCTTTGCAAACGGCATTCGGATTAAGTTCAATTCCTAAAAAACCATCATGCTTGCTATAGTGTTTAAACGTTTCATTTTTTAGTTCCATGCGATCTACACCCAGGTTATTCCCAATCCACAGGTGGTCTTTATCATCACATACCATCAAAAAGGCCATATCAGAGCTCATGCCTGATTTCTGGCTCATGGAGTAGTTGGTAAATTTTGATCCATCGAATTTGTAAATTCCTTTTTCAAAACTTCCTAACCAGATGTTCCCTTTGGAATCTTCAGTAATACAGGTGGTAAATTTATTGTTGTAGCCTTCTTTGAAATTGTCTTTTTCATAAAGCGTAAGCGGACCATTAAGCGTTCCTAACCATAGCTTTCCTTTGCTATCGAATAGCATCGAATAAATATAACTACTTCCCAAACCATCTTTAACTCCTAAATTCTTAAATGTACGGTTATTAAAGTTAAAGATGCTAAGTCCTTTACCATTGGTACCAATGTATAAATTTCCTTTTTTATCTCCGGTTATACAGTTAACATTATCACTGGCCAATCCATCTTTAACCGTGTAGCGCAAGAGTGTTTTAGATTCGGGAACATAACCGTAAAGACCACTGTTATTACTTGCAAACCAAATGATCCCTTTTTCGTCAATATACAGGGAGGTGGTATTCCCAACTATTTTGTCCTTTAACGAAACATTTTCAAAACGTGATGAGTTTGGGTTATCTCCTTTAACAAAAACATTTAAGCCACCATCTGTACCCAGCCAGTATCTGCCTTTTTTATCCTGAGCAATGGACCACACCAGGGTACTGGTTAAACCTTCCTGAGCACCAAATATTTCAAACTGTTCATCAAAGTACTGGTTTAAATTTAAGAATGTACCAATCCAGATGTTGTTCTCGCGGTCCTGGATAATATCCGTTACCCGATTATTGCTTAAACCCTGATCGGAGCTAATGGTTTGAAAAATTAATCCTTCGTATTTATTTTCTTCTAAGGGGCGTAAATACTTAAACATACCCCCTTCTTTGGTACCCACAAAAACGTTACTAAATTTATCTTCTAAAAGTGCTGTTATAGCTAAATCATCCAACCCATCATTTATTCCATACCTGCGCAATAATTTTCCGTTTTTCGTTTTTAAAATTCCGTTACTCTCCGATCCAAACCAGATTTCATCTTTTGAAGTTTCAATTAAACAAGTGTATTTATCGGATGGAACTCCATAACGCTCGCTTGCGCTAATGCCTTTTGAACTGTTGTTTTCAAATTCAAAAATACCTTTACCGGTAGCTAAGATAATTTTACCGTTTTTAAGTTGGATGATATCGTGAATGGGATTGCCGATAAACCCGGAAATTTTAGAGAATTTACCAGCTAATTTTTCTCCCAGCTTACCTGTTTTTTCTTCAGCAGTTGGAGTATAAATAAATAAACCATCTGTTTGTGTACCTATCCAAACTACACCGCTATTGTCTTCTTTAATGGATTGAATAGTAGAATTGATGGAATGACCAATAACATTCAAATCTAAGAAACGTTTTAGGGTGTGATCATAAAAACTTAATCCACCCGACCAATGTCCAAACCAAATATTACCATTGCGATCTAAGGCTGAAGAAACCACACGGCTCTCAGTTAAGCCGTGCTTTCGACTGTAGTTCTCAAACTTTAATCCGTTATATTTAGCAACACCCGAAAGGGTTCCGATCCAAATATTTCCATCTTTATCCTGTTCTAAACAGGCGATGCTCGATTGAGGTAAACCTTGTTCAACCCCAAACTGGTTCATGTTTAAAGATTGTCCAAATAGTTTTAAATTAAGAACAAAAGTGAATATTAAGACAATTAAAAAAATAGTTAAACGAATCATAAAATTATTTTTTATTTTTTTCGGAAAGATCAACAACATTGTAAAGTTTTGTAATGGGATTTTCAGTATCGTATTTTGTACTTAAGTTTTTCATTTTTCGCTCCAGATACTCTTGTTCTTTTTTCATTACTTTAAGTTTCTCTTGCTTTAGTTGTTTGTCTTTAAGATACTCCACGTCTGCAGTGCTGGCCTTTTCTTTAGAAAGTTTACTAATCTCCTCCAGGGTTTTGGCCATCTCCAATAAAATTCGGTTTACTTCTTTAAGTTGACTTTTCGGGTATTTATCGCTTGGTTTTAAGGCTAATGCCCTTTCGTATTCCAATTTAGCAATTTCATAATCTTTTCCACGCATGGCTTGGTCGCCATTACTTATGGCTCTTGCATATAATTTATCTTTCTTGCTGTTAAGATTTGTATTAGCGTTGTTTATTTTAGCAGTAATGGTTTTGTCGTTCGGACTAAGTTTTAACGCCTCATTGTATTGAGCAATAGCTTCGGGATAATTCTCCTTAGCTACATTTTTATCGCCACGTGCAATTAACTCGGCTATTTTTTTAGAATCGTTTTTCGATTTTTGCGTATCCGCCTGTCTAACTTCAATTTCTTTTAATTTTTGTGCGGCATCTTTATTTCCTGGATCAATTGCCAATACTTCCTGAAACTTAAGTTTAGACTCCGGTAATTTATTTTGTTTCAGAAGCGCGTTGGCCAAATTAAGTGTCTCCATTACTTTAAGTTGACGGCGTTTTAATTCATCACCTTTAGCTAATTCGCGGTTAGCATCGCTTATTTTTTGTAAAGCTATTTTATCATCAGGTTTTGCAATTAAAGCATTTTGAAATTGATCTTTAGCAAGTTCAAATTGTTTGGCAGCCATTAATTTATTACCCTGTGCAAGTGCGTTCTCATATTTTCTTTGATTGGCAGCAGCCTCTGCTTTTGCTTTCACATCGGCTTTTCGTTTGGCTTCGGCATCTAATTTTGCTTTATCTTCGTCGGCCTTTGTTTTTTCGGCAAGTTTAATTTTGTTATCCACTTCTGCTATTTTGTCTTTAGCCATTTTATCGCCGGGTTTGGCAATTAAGGCTTCATTAAAAGCAACTTTAGCTTCGGGTAATTTGTTTTGTGCCAGTAAATCATTGCCTTTCTTTATAGCATCGGTATATTTTGTGTCGTTGGGCTTAGTTGGATTACTAACGTTCTGATTGTTGGTGTTTGAAGGTAAGGCGTCGTTACCGGGGATATAGTTACGATCATCATTAAAATCTTTAATATCTGAAAAATATTTAATTTTTCGATAGGGTTTAATCAGATTATCAGCTTGATTACCTTTATCGAGCTTAACCACGAATTTTTGTCCATATTCACCATATTTTAAACGTTCTATTCCCGGGATTTTAGTATCAATAATTATTTTTTTGGTTATATAACCTTCTTTAGCAATATCAATTCTGTATACTGTACCACTTAATATTTCCAAATTAAAAAGGGCCCCACCTTCTTTATCGGCAGTTTTTGATTCAATTAATTTACCCGAGGTATGATCAAATAATTTTATGCTAGCCGATTCGAGTGGAAAATTATTAATGTCTTTGGCTTTAATGGTAGCATCAAAAGCAAATCTTTGAGCAAAGATGCTATTGCTTAAAAATAAAAAGAGAACAAAAAGAAAACTATAAAGATGTTTAAACATATTTCTTGTTCGTAAACCCTTAAATTATAAAAATTAGCCGATTAAGCCTAATTTTTTAGGACAAATAAATTTTTATTTACAAACTATTTTATTCCCCTTTTATCTAAGGCTTGCTGATATTTTCGGGCACAAACCAAATGCGATTGATAATCTTTGGTAAAGGTGTGGTAACCTGATAAGTCGGCTCGTGCACAGAAAAAAAGATAGTTGTTTTGGGGAAGGTTTAATACCGCATCTAAGGCATTTTTAGTAGGAATACAAATAGGCCCCGGCGGAAGACCTTCGTTTTTATAGGTGTTATAAGGGGAATTAACCTCCAGGTGTTTATTTAAAACGCGGTTAATGGTAAAATCTCCTACGGCATATATCACCGTGGGATCAGCCTGGAGCTTCATTCCGCTTTTTAAGCGGTTAAAGTAAACCGAAGCGATGTTGGGACGCTCTTCGGGGTGTTGCGTTTGTTCTTTTTGTACAATAGAGGCCAAAATGGAACATTCGGTTTGGGTTAAACCCAGTTTTTCAGCTTTTTTGGTTCTTTCCTCATTCCAAAAGGCCTTGTATTGATCTTTTAAAAGCTTAAAAAGTTCCTGGCAGGAGGTAGACCATTCCAGCTCGTATTCGTTGGCTATTACCAAAGAAAGCGCAGCAGCTTGCGATATACCGTATTTTTCTTCAAAATCCGCGCTTATAATTTCTTCTAAAATTTTAATGGAGTCGGCTTCGGTGTGCTTTGCAACCCTTCCGGCAAATTCTTGAGGGGTGTTTAAATTATAAAAGTTGAGTTTAATTTTTTCGCTAAACCCGGCCTTTAAAAGGTTAACCAGTTGATTGTTTCCAATGCCTTGCTTTATCTGATATTTTCCGGGTTTTATTTTATCCGGATATTTTTTATACTCGGCAATAAACTTAAAGGTATTCAGGTCTTTAATAATGCCTTTTTCCGATAGTTGATTTAAAATATCCTGAAAAGTATCGGTGCTTTTTATGTATAAATAACGGTTCTTCTTATCGGTAAAATTAGTATTGGGTTTATAGGCAAATTTGTATAAACTCCAGCCTCCTATAACGGCACTCAATAAAAAAAGCGTCATTAACGAAATAATTACTTTTTTAAAAAATGAGCTTTTACTTTTTCCTTTTCCCATAATTCAGCTAATTTACTTACTTAATGCTCTTTTGCCAAGTTCAATAACTTCTAAGTTGCTAATTTTTCCATTTTCAACATCAAAACGAATAATTGTTTTTACCAAGTGAAAACCATGGTTTCCGGCAGCGCCCGGATTAATATACAAGAGATTGTTTTTTTCATCGAAAGCTACTTTGCAAATATGCGAATGACCGCAAATAAGAACCCCGGGTGCTTGTTGTGCTATTATATTTTTTACGCGTGGTGTGTATTTCCCAAATGCACCGGCAATATGTGTTATAAAAAACTTAATACCTTCTTGTTCAAAAATTTCATCTTCTTGAAATGTATTCCTAATCTCGGTGCCATCAATATTACCATAAACGCCTTTAAGCGGTTTAAAATCCAACAGTTGCTTTAGGGCAAAATAATTACCAATATCTCCGGCATGCCATACTTGATCAACCAAACTAAAGTACTTAAAAACAGAAGGATCTATAAAACCATGTGTATCGGAAATAAGTCCGATTTTCATACTTAAGCGGTTTTCTTTTTAAAGAGAAAAATTTTGTTTTCCTTATGACTTAACAGGCGCTCAATGTTTTTTTGATGCGTAATTAACACCAAAACAGCAACCGCCATAGAAAATACAATTAAGGATGGGATGGTAGATTTTTGAACTACAATTATAAAAAACGGGAACGAAATGCCAGCCAGCATAGAGGATAAGGAAACAAAGTTAGTAGCGGCAAATACAATGGCAAAAACAACGAAACATAGTCCGGCTGCATCCGGTTTTAAAGCTAAAACTACACCCAACAGGGTGGCTACCCCTTTACCACCTCTAAAACCAACATAAACGGGAAAAATATGACCCACAACAGCAGCCATTCCCAGCAAAAGTTGAAGATTCTTATAACCCGTGTCGGTTATGGTTTCGGCAGCGGCAAAGTTGGCTAATTTAACCGCAGCCCAGCCTTTTAAAATATCAAAAAATAATACCAATAAACCGGCTTTTTTACCTAAAACCCTAAACGTGTTTGTGGCACCGGCATTTTTACTCCCATGCTCTCTAACATCAGTACCATAAAAATATTTTCCTATCCATACCGAAGAGGGAACTGATCCCAGCAAATAGGTAGATACGATAGCAAAACCGTAAATAATAATGGTTGTCATATGCGACAAATATATAAAAGCAAATGATTAATTTAAGATTAAAGCCCCCAACTTTTGCACAAGTGCATGGTTCAAAAAGTAGTTAATTACTTGATATTAAATATTTTATGCATATTTTCATCTATTCTTCTTTTTAGATGAATTAAGTCCATTTGAAGATGAAAACTTGCTTTTTGGTAGATTTCTTCTATGGGTATGGCTTCATTATCAGTCTCTAAAAATAATTTATCTAACGGAATTAATTTAATGGTTTTTGAAGCATGGCTGTTATCGTATAATATTGATTTACCCATACTAAGGTATCCGCCATAGTTAATTATTGTTTGAGCAATTTTGGGGTTTAAATTAAAACCATGAAACACAAAAGGTAAATTAAAACGATGTTGTTTTAAAAGAGTTAATATTTCGAAGGTACGGCCAACATTATGAATAATTAATGGTTTTTGTGAAGCAAGGGATAATTTAATTTGGTCTATCAAAACGGATTGTTGGATTTCATTGTTTTGAGGAGCTCTTTTGTCTAATCCACATTCGCCAACAGCCCTACAATTGGGATGGTTAATTAATATTTCGAGGTTTTTTTTTTGTTCCTGGGTATTATTAATAAATTGAGGATGTATGCCGGCAGAGAATAGATCGTTAGCCTTTAAATGGTCTAAAACCGGTAAATGAGAATTAACAATTACGTTAAAAAGCCCCAAACAATATTGGGGGGTTATAGGGTGGGGATGGTAATGACAATTAAAATAAAAACGCAAAGTAAAATTTTAGTCAAAAATCGGTTTTTTTACATTAAATTGTTAATAAGATTCTTATATTTGGTATTCAGTCTGATAAATTAGAAATCGAGCATGTTTAAGTTAGCGGTTAAAATATTTTTTTATTCTTTAATAATCTTAACCGGAAGTGTTTCAGCTTTCGATGTCACTCCTTCCAAAAACGATTTAAAACGTCAACATAAAGTGGCCCGTAATTTAAATTACGATGGTTATTACAAAGAGGCTCGCGAACAATATCTGAGTTTATTAAGTTACGATTCAACTAATTACTTCTATAATTTCGAACTGGGAAATGTTTTATTCTATGGTACCAAAGAATACGAGTTGGCTGCCAGTTATTACGAGCGTGCCCTTAATTTTAATTCCTCACCAAGTGGAGAAATATTTTATACCC
>JBIICS010000033.1:0-24571 GCA_044238735.1 Bacteroidia bacterium | reverse complement strand
GTCAAAGGAATTAGAACAAATAAAAAAGCCGGACTCTCTTTTTATGAAAGAGAAGTCCGGCTTAGTACCTCGGGCGGGACTTGAACCCGCACGGACGTTTAGGTCCACAGGATTTTAAGTCCTGCGTGTCTACCAATTCCACCACCAAGGCCTGTTAGTTAAACTAACAATTATTCATGAAAAAGAACGAGCGGAAGACGAGATTCGAACTCGCGACCCCAACCTTGGCAAGGTTGTGCTCTACCAGCTGAGCTACTTCCGCTTGATTTGGGATTGCAAAATTAGAGATTCATTTTAATCTTGCAAATATTTTTTATTAAATCTAAATATTTTTTATAACACACCCCTATTATTAGGGCATTTAATACACAATTTGTATATTCGCACCTCTTAAAAAGATTGCAATTTAATACTATGATTACTTTAACTAAAATTAGAAACAAAGCAGGGCTTCTTGTAGGGGTTATTTTCTTTGCACTATTGGCATTTGTTTTAGGCGATTTATTCCGTTCAGGATCTTCATTATTTGGTGATGATCCCAGATTATTGGGCGTTGTAGCAGGTAAAAAAATAATGATTACTGAATTTGAAGCTACATTGGATAAGGCTATTGAAAATGAAAAACAACGTCAGAATAAGACTTCATTGGATGAAGCCACTATTGATATGCTTCGTCAGCAAGCTTGGAATCAATTAATTTATGATAACATCATGACTGAACAATACGCAAAACTTGGTATTGCAGTTAGCTCGGATGAGCTTTTAGATATGGTTCAGGGAAAAAATCCTCACCCAAGCGTAGTTCAGGCTTTTACAGATCCCAAAACCGGACAATTTAACCCACAAGCAGTGGTAACTTTTTTAAAGAGATTAGACGAAGATAAAACCGGTGAAACTAAAATGCGTTGGTTGAATTTTGAAAAGGCAATGAAAGCTGAACGTATTGCTAATAAATACAATACTTTGGTAAAAGGCGCCATGTATGTTACAAAATCACAAGCTAAACGCCAGTATAACGAAGAACAAACTTCCGCTAATCTTAAACTGGTAATTCAACGTTATGCTGAAATTCCTGACTCTACTATTAAAGTGGAAGAAGCTGATATTACAAATTATTACAATCAAAATAAAAATAAATACAAGCAAGATCAGAATGTAAGAGGCGTAGAATTTGTTTTATACGAAGCTGTTCCTTCTGATGAAGATCGCTTGGAAATACTATCTCAAATTGAAACAATAAAAAAAGAATTTGCAGAAACAAAAGAAGACACTTCATATGTGGCCGCTAACTCTGATGCCCCTGCAGAATTTAAAAATTATAAAAAAGGTGCTTTGCCTTTAAATATTGACTCTATCATGTTTAATAGTGCGCCTGGTTTTATCTATGGTCCTTATTTCGAAGGTAAAATCGTAAGGTTGGCTAAAACCCTAGCTTTTGTTAGTCAGCCCGATTCTGTTAAAGCTCGTCATATTTTAATTAAAATAGATAATAACGACAAGATAAAGGCGAAGGCTAAAGCGGATAGTTTATTAAAAATGGTAAAATCCGGTGCTCCTTTCGAGGCTCTAGCCATGCAGGTTTCAGCAGATGAAGGTTCTAAGGCTAAAGGTGGCGATTTAGGTTGGTTTAGTGAAGGTACAATGGTTAAACCCTTTAATGATGCTTGTTTCAATGGTAAAAAGGGTGATTTAACTGTTGTTGAATCTCAATTTGGTTATCATTTAATTGAGATATTGGATAAGGGTGCTGAAACTAAGCGAGTAAGAGTTGCATTTATTGATAGAGAAATGCGCCCCAGCTCCAAAACGTATCAAAAGTTTTACGGTCAGGCCAGTGAATTTGGTGGAAAGTATAATACAGCCGAAAAATTTGATAAAGCTGTTATTGATTTAGGTTTGAATAAGCGTATAGCCGATTTCTTAAAAGAAACTGATCGTAATATACCTGGTGTTGAAGGCGCTCGCGATTTAGTTAAATGGGCTTTTAAAGCAGAAAAAAACGAAATATCTCCTGTTTTTGAATTTGGAGGTAAATACATTATTGCTAAACTTAATTCCGTTAAAGATAAAGGTGTATTGCCTTTAGATGCGGTTAGAACAGAGGTTGAAGCTGAGGCTAAAAAGGAAAAGAAAGCCGAAATATTGATCAAAAAATTAAATGACGCTAAAGGTGCTGGTTCGTTAGATGCTATTGCAAGTAAACTTAATGGTAGGGTTGAGCCAATTCAAAATGTTACCTTCTCGGCTGGCTTTGTTCCGGGATTGGGTCGTGAAGCAGAAATTTCTGCTCAGGCCTTCATTTTGCCTAAAGGCAAATTATCAGAACCTATTAAAGGTGAATCGGGTGTGTATATTATGCAGGTAGATGAAGTTAAGACCGCCCCTGCAACAACCGATTATAAAAACCAAATAAATACTTTAGCTCAGCAATTTAAATCCAGAGCAGAGTATGAGGTTTTCGAAGCCTTAAAAGAAAAATCCGACATTAAGGATAACAGAATAAAATTCTATTAATAGTTAGATCAATATTTAAACTAAGGCCTCTGAATAATCAGGGGCTTTTTTTTTGACTTTCTTATATACAAAAAAAGTTTAGTGAAACAACTTTCACTAAACTTTCTTGTAGCCCAATATCAAAAAGGGTTTTGGAGCTTTTTACCAACTGTTTTTTGCTATTATGCCTTTTTGCTATTATGCCTAGCGAAAATGCCTCAAAAAAAAAGACCCTCAAGCCGAGGGTCTTTTCGAAATAAATAAGTAAAAACTATTAAATAACGGCCATTAACAATTCAATGTTTTTGTAGGGTAACTCAAAAGCATCCCCTAAAAACTTATTGGTTAAAATACCATTGTAAATATATACGCCATTTCTTAAACCCGGGTTTCCTCTCAAGTAATTCTCAATACCGCCTTCTTGTCCGATGTTTAGTAAAATGGAAGCAAATATATTGCTCAGGCTATAAGAGGCCGTACGCGCAACCCTGCTTGGTATATTAGGCACACAATAGTGAATAACCCCATGCTCGGAATAAGTTGGTTTAGAATGACTGGTAACTCTGGATGTTTCAAAACATCCGCCCTGGTCTATACTAACATCAACAATTACACTTCCTTGTTTCATACTTCTAACCATTTCTTCTGATACCACTAATGGCGCTCTACCTTCCAAAGCTCTTAAGGCACCAATAGCTACATCAGCATTTTTAAGTGCATATCCTAAATCATCAGGTTGAATTGTACTGGTCCAGATACGTTGACCTAAGGCTTCGCTTAACTTTCGTAAACGAGTAACACTATTATCAAAAACTTTAATACTGGCTCCTAATCCAAGTGCTGCTCTTGCGGCATATTCTGCCGAGGTTCCTGCCCCTAAGATAACTACTTCGGCCGGACCCACACCGGAAACACCACCGAGCATTAAACCCATTCCTTTGTTGGCAGTACTGAGTAATTCAGCTGCAATTAAAATGGAGGTGGTTCCTGCAATTTCACCAAGCGAACGTACAATGGGGTACATATTGTCATCGTCTTTAATGTAGTCAAAAGCAAGAGCCGTAACCTTTTTTTCCATTAACTGCTTTAAAAAATTATCGTGTTGTAAGGTTAACTGAAGGGCGGAAAAAACGGTTTGTTTTCTTTGTAATAATTGTATCTCTTCGCTGGAGGGAGGATCTACTTTTAATAAAATATCTGCCTTAAACACTTCATCGCGAGTATAAGCTATTTTTGCACCGGCTTCACTATAATCTTTATCGCTAAAACTGGCTGCTACACCAGCACCGGTTTCTACCACCACCTGATGACCGTTCGCAACTAAAAGTTGAACAGCATCCGGAGTTAAGCAAACCCTATTCTCCTGATGTGCTATTTCTTTTGGAATTCCAATAAATAATGCCCCTTTTTTTCTGGAAACTTCAAGCATTTCCTCCTGAGGTAAAAGACCGCCTGCTTTTGCAAAAGACTGTAAAACTTGAGGTGATATTTTCATTTTATTCTGTATTCGGATTACTAATGCTAATATACCGTATATTACCCTCAGATTCAATGTTAACTGATATAAAGTTATCAGGAATTAATTGTTCAATTTTTTCAGCCCATTCAATAAAGCAATAGTTACCGGAATATAAATAATCCTCTACACCAATGTTAATGGCCTCCTCAAGGTTTTTTATCCTGTAAAAATCAAAATGATAATAAATGTGCCCTTTTGAGTCATGATATTCATTAACGATGGAATAGGTTGGACTGCTGACGGCATCAGTTACTTCTGCATATTTCAATATTGAACTAATAAGGGTGGTTTTTCCAGCACCCATAGAACCCTTAAAAAGGATGATGCTGTTATCCTTAATCAAATTCCATAATTGAGGTGCTACTTCATCAAGCTCATTAATATTGCTAACCTTAAACTGTTTCATTAATCTTTTAGATTATTGAGAAGGCACTCTGCAATTATTAAATCGGTTGCAGTGGTTATTTTTATATTTTCAGTGTTGCCTTCAACCAAATTAATCTTTTCATTTAATAGTTCAATTACGGATGCATCATCAGTAAAATTATGATTGAATGGTTGATTGTAAGCAGCTTTAATTAATTGAAAATTAAAGCACTGAGGTGTTTGCACTAAGCGATAGTTAGCCCTGTTTTGATGTGAAGAATTATTGTTTTCAATTTTCCTGATGCTATCTGTAAGGGGTACAACCGGTATTGCATTACTTAATTGTTGTGCTGTATTAATACAATTTAATATCGTTTTGCTACTTACCATTGGTCTAACTCCATCATGCACTGCAACTACTCCTTTAAAGCTTTCAGGTAAAGAATCAAGGGCATTTTTAACTGAATAAAAACGTTCAGATCCGCCTTCAATAAGTTTATAATCAATATTAAAATCAAACTTCACAACTAATTCTTTCCAATAATTAAATTGATCTTTTGGTAATACTAATGTAATAGAAGCGTCAGAAAGAGCATTATGAAAACGCTCCATAGTATGCATTAATATTGGCTTGTTTTTAAGTAAAAGAAATTGTTTTGGGGTTTCGGAACCCATTCTTTTGCCAGAGCCGCCTGCTACTATAATTACTTGAACTTGCATAGAAAAAAAAAGCCCCGTTATTCGGGGCTTAGTAATTTATATTATTAACATGGCATCGCCAAAAGTTAAGAATTTGTATTTGTCTTTAATTGCTTTTTGATATGCTTCCATAATAAGGTCGTATCCACCAAATGCGGCAACCATCATTAAAAGAGTAGATTCAGGGGCATGAAAATTGGTAACCATAGAGTTTGCAACGCTAAAATCATACGGTGGGAAAATAAATTTGTTTGTCCATCCATTGTATGGTTTAACCATACCTATTGTAGAAACATTAGTTTCTATGGCGCGCATAACGGTTGTGCCAACTGCACAAACTTTTCTTTTCTCTTCTCTGCCTTTATTTATGATTTCGCATGCGGGGTCTGTAATTAAAATTTGTTCCGATTCGGTTTTGTGTTTTGTTAAATCTTCAACTTCAACCGGTTTAAAAGACCCTAAGCCAACGTGCGCGGTAATATGAGAAAAATTAACCCCTTTAATTTCGAGTCGTTTTAATAACTCGCGGCTAAAGTGCAATCCAGCTGTTGGAGCGGCTACGGCACCTTCGTGTTTAGCAAATACGGTTTGATAGCGTTCTTCGTCTTCGGGCTCCACTTTTCTTTTGATAAAACGCGGAAGAGGGGTTTGACCTAATTCTTTAAGTACTTTTCTAAACTCTTCATATGATCCATCAAATAAAAAACGTAAGGTCCTTCCTCTGGAAGTAGTATTATCAATTACTTCTGCTACTAGTAGGTCATCCTCTCCAAAATATAATTTGTTTCCGATACGTATTTTTCTTGCAGGATCAACAAGTACATCCCAAAGCCTGCTTTCAGCATTTAATTCACGTAATAAAAAAACTTCAATTTTTGCCCCGGTTTTTTCTTTATTTGCCCATAAACGAGCCGGAAAAACCTTGGTATCATTAAAAATCATAACATCTCCATCACTAAAGTAATTAAGAATGTCTTTAAACTTTTTGTTTTCAATTTTACCGGTTTCGCGATTAACCACCATTAACTTACAATCGTCTCGATTAGGGGCAGGATATTCGGCTATAATTTCTTTAGGTAAATTGTACTTAAATTGAGATAATTTCATAGGGATAACTTACGGGTTATTTTTTAAATAGCTGCAAATATAGTGTTTTTTGGCTTGTATTTTCATTTTATTCCTTTAATTGAAGCTTAAACCTAAAATTTCGGTTGGGGAAATTAAAAATACTTTTGAGAAAAGAATAAAAAGGAGAAGTCAGAAACTAAGAGTTGGCCAGTTTCTTTCTAAATTTTTGATTAAACCACTCGGTGATGGGCTTTTTAAAAAAGTAAAAAAAGAGTGAAACTAAAATAAGGTAAGGTAAAATGAGGAGGTACATAATGCCGGTGTTTAGTCCGTTTGCTGTATCGCCACCATGGTTGTGGTTAGAGGTAGGAATTGCTCGACACATAGAACATTGAGCCCAAATGTAGGGGACGGATACGTAAAATAGAAAAGTAAGGATTAAGAAAATACGCTTCATTTTAATGAATGTAATAGGGTGAAATCATAATATAAACCAGAACGCCGGTTATGGTTACATAAAGCCAGATTGGAAAACTAAATCGAACAATTTTACGATGTTTTATAATTTGATTATTGATGCCGAAATAAAAAGACAAAAGTATTAGTGGTAATACAATGGCGGCTAAAATAATATGAGAAATTAGAATGCAGTAATAAACAATTTTTAATACTCCATCTCCACCGTAATGGGTTTCGGGTGCAAAGAAGTGATATAAAATATAACTTACCAGGAAAAGCGAAGAAAGGATAAACGTAATAAAATTGAGCTGTTTATGACGGGCAATGTTTTTATTTTTGATACTGATAAGAGAAAAGATTAGTAAAAAACTACAGGTGCCATTAATAAAAGCATTCAGTAAGGGAAGTTTGTAAATAAAATCGGGTGCAGGGGGAGGGGTAATTAATTTTCTGTTTAAAATTATCACCACTAAAAATACAAATACTGAAACGGCAGTAACGATTCTAAAAACTAATTTATCATTCATCTTTTTATCTTTTATTTCGGGGGTATTCGGTTAGTAATACACGAACTTCATCAATTAAGCGGTTAATTTCGGCTGTACTGGTACCGTCGTAATAACCCCTAATTCTGCGCTGTTTATCGAGTAAAATTATTTTTTCGCTGTGGATAAAATCAGGAATTACTTTAGAAGTATCTTCCATTGCATTAATTAAAAAGCCATTTAGGGCTAATTTATAAATGCTGTCTTTATTGCCAGTTAAAAAATTCCAAATTTCAGGGTCTGCATGAACCATTTTAGCGTAATCTTTTAATTTTTCTGGGGTGTCGTTTTCTGGATTAACAGTTATTGAAACAATTCCAAAATCGCGTTTGAGGTGATCTAATTTTTTTTGCGCAATAATTAAATTAGCGGCCATTTTCGGGCAAATGGTTTTACAATCCGCAAAAAAGAAATCGGTAACTAATACTTTCTTTTCGTAATCTTTACTGCCACGTGGAAGATTATTTTGATCGGTAAGCATAAATGCGGGTACCGAATGGTAAACTGTATCTACACCACCTTTAGCGTTAGGTTTTAAGGTCCTTTCACCAATAATTGGAAGATGTTTGTATATTTTACCAGCATTACCATTTACAATGGGTTTACGTACAATAAAATAGTAAAACATAAAACAAAGTATGGTAGGCACTATAAACAAGGCCGAAAGAAAACTTACTTTTTTAAATTGATCATTCATACATTTTAATAACAAAAAAAAAGTCCCGAATGTTTAGATCGGGACTTTTAAAAAAAGCATCAATTTTTAACCTTTAAACAATGCATCTAAAATAGCTCTGAAATCAAATGAATAGGTTCCTTCCACAAGGCAGATAAAAACCAGATAAAGGATGAAGATGATATAAGGCATCAAGACAATGTATTTAAAAAATTTCTTTTCATCACCTAAATGCATAAAAGATAAAACAATGTATGCTGCCTTTAAAATCGTAAGACCAATAAATATCACTTTTAAACTGAAAGTGGAGTGACCTTCGTGTTGCAATCCCCATGCTTCGGCTTTAAAACCTACAAAAAGTTCTAATAAAGTTACTACTAATAAGATCCAGAAAACACGCCAAAGATTTTTGCGTTTTAATTTACCATCTTCTTCTGTGTGGTGAGCCATAAGCTCATACTGAGGATAACCATCGTGAAATTCCATAATGATTTAATATTAAAATTTTACAATAAATAAAAGAATGTAAATACAAATACCCAAACCAAGTCTACAAAGTGCCAATATAAACCAACCTTTTCAACCATTTCATAATGCCCGCGTTTTTCGTATGTTCCGTGGATTACATTTAACCAAATAATAAAATTGATAACTACCCCGGAAAATACGTGCGTACCATGGAAACCGGTAATAAAGAAAAAGAAGTTTGCAAATTGGGGTATACCATATTCATTAACTACCATGTTAGCCCCATATATCGTTTTTTCGATGTATTTACCTGCTTCTGCATCCCAAACCATTCTTAAAGCACCTTCTTCGGTTCCATGAATAAAATGAAACCATTCCCAGGCTTGAGAGCCCACGAATAATAAACCGCCCACAATGGTAAGTAGCATCCAAAGGGAAACCGCTTTTTTATCGTTACGATGCCCCGCTTCTACAGCTAACACCATTGTAACCGAACTCATAATAAGGATGAAGGTCATTAAACCTACATAAGCTAGTGGAAGATGCCCATCATAACCCGGAAAGTGAGTAAACACCTCTCCGGCAATCGGCCATACATCAAAATACTTATGTCTTGCAAAACCATAAGCAGTTAAGAGACCGCCAAATGTTAATGCATCGGAGATGAGGAAAAACCACATCATCATTTTACCATAACTTACAGAAAACGGACTCTTGCCGCCTTCCCATGGATTAGAATTGTCTACAGCTACACTGTGTGATGCCATATAAAATAAATTAGTTAATAAATATTAAATAAATTTCTGGTGCAAGTTTAACGAATAAAAAGCAAAAACAAGAATAAATATATCCATAAAATATCCAAAAAATGCCAGTAAATGTTACAATTGCGTATACCTAAGTAATTATCGGGGTTGTACTTATTTAGAATTGATTTAAATAATACATAAACTAAAAAAATTACCCCAGCAGCTAAGTGAGCAAGGTGTAATCCGGTTAAAACATAGAAGAATGAGCCCGAAGGATTCCCGATAAAAAATATTCCATTATCAACCAATTGTTTCCAGCCTATCCATTGTGAGATAGAAAAAGCAACACCTAAAACCAATGTAATTAACAAAGCATTAATTAAATTTTTCTTGTTGTTTTGCTTAACACTAATTAAAGCCCAATACATAGTAACACTACTTAAAACTATCAGGCCTGTGGAGGTGTAAAAAGCGGTGGGCATATCAAATACAACCCAATCCCCTTCGCCTCTTCTTACAATATATCCCGATGTAAGTCCGCCAAACATCATGATAATACTTACAATGCCCAACCACAAAAGGGCAGTTTTGGCTTTTTCTTTTACTGCTTTATCCTCGGAAGGACTTAAGTCTTTGAGGTCTAAATTTTTGATTCCTTTAAACATGATTAAATAAGTTTATCTATTAAAATTGCTAACTGAATTATTGGTAAATAAACAAATGAACCAAACATAAGTTTACGGGCGTCTTTGTCATCTAAACTTTTATAAAGTGTTAAGGCCTGAATGGCGAATAAAATACTGGCTATGCACATGGCTATAGAGCAGTAAATACTGGTGGCCTTAAATGAATAAGTGAAAAAAGAGGCTGGAATAAGGCTAAAACTGTAGATAAGAATTTGTAAGGCCGATTGTTTGTCTTTTTCAGTATTAGGCAACATCTTAAATCCAGCTTTTTTATAGTCTTCATCCATAATCCAGGCTATCGACCAAAAATGAGGAAATTGCCATAAAAACTGTATTCCAAATAAAATTAATGCTAATGTATCAATTCGGTTGGTGGCGGCTACATAGCCAATAAGGGGTGGAATGGCACCCGGGAAAGCCCCAACAAAAACAGCAAAAGGAGTAATTCGCTTTAAGGGTGTATAGGCCAATGTGTATAATGCCATAGCAAGTGCCCCTAAAATGCCCGAAGTTTCATTCATTAAAAAGTATAAAATCATTATGCCCAAAGACCCCATGCAAAGGCCTAACATAAGGGCTTCGTAATCATTTACTCTTTGAGTAGGTAGTGGTCTTAGTTTAGTTCGGTTCATTAATTTATCAAGCTCCTTTTCTATCATTTGATTAAAAACGTTAGAAGCTCCGGTAACTAAAAAACCACCGGTAATTAACCAACCAAGTTTACTTATGTTAAAGACTCCATTGTTACCAATTCCATAACAAATACCGGCCGATAATACTACTAGGAACGATAAACGAAATTTAGTTAGCTCTATATATGCCTTAATTTTTCCACTAATGGATAAGGATGATTCACTTATGGTGTTGTTTGAAGACAATGAGGGTTATTTCGAGCGTCAAAGTTAATTATTATTTGTTTGAACATTTTAATATAATGAATGAATAAAAGGCTTAATTGAAAATTTTAATTTAATGAATTGGATATTAGAATTTAATTTTAACTTTGCTCATCAAAACATTATAAAATGAACGCATTTTTTTACGCTATTGCTGATCTTTTCAATGCCTTTTTCCCAATCCTTAAAGCGCTTGGTGGAATTGTAAATGTATTTTTTATGTTGGTTATAACCATTGGTGTTTTTGGTTGGACATATTGGGTTATTAAACACCCCGATGTGGCAGAGAAGTTGGACTAATAAAAATTATATTCGTGCCTAATAAACCTTGTTATTTTTAACAAGGTTTTTTTATTTTCAATTATGCAATTTGCAGAAGTAATCGGACAAACAGAGGTTAAAAATCACTTAGTTGACATGGTGAGTGGAAACCGCATTAGTCATGCGCTTCTCTTTTGGGGTCCCGAAGGTTCCGGAACCTTGTCTACAGCTCTTGCATTTATTAAATACATTAATTGTACAAATAAACAGGAAAATGATTCTTGTGGCGCATGCTCTAATTGTGTGAAATATCAAAAATTAACTCATCCTGATTTACATTTTGTTTTCCCAATTAATAGTACCGAGAAAATTAAAAGCGAAAAGGTAGTTTGTAATGAGTTTTTGCCCGATTACAGGGAGGCTGTTTTAGCAAATCCATATTTAAATTTACTCGATTGGCGTAATTTTATTGGTATCGAGAATAAGCAGGGAAACATATCAGAACGTGAAGCCGATGAGGTGGTAAGGAAATTAAGTTTAAGGGCTTATGAGGCTGAATATAAGTGTGTAATTATCTGGATGGCGGAAAGAATGAATGCTTCTTCAGCTAACAAGTTGCTAAAGATTTTAGAAGAGCCCCCCGATAAGACTCTTTTTATATTAACGGCTCAAAATCACGATCAGCTTTTACCTACCATTATTTCGCGAACCCAATTAATTAAGTTTAATAATGTAAATAATCAGGTTGTTTTAAATTGGCTTGTCGAAGAAAAAAAAACGGGGAAGGACCGAGCTTTAGAAATAGCCAGACAAGCAGATGGAAATATCAATAAAGCCCTTCAGTTGCTTATTAGCGATGAAGTTCCTGACGTCAATTTCGAACAGTTTGCATCCTGGATGCGCTTGTGTTACAGCAAAAAATTTGAAGAGGTGCTAGATTTTGCAAACGAAGTAGGGGGGATTGGAAGGGAAAGACAAAAAAACTTTTTAGAGTATGCCTTAATGATGGTAAGAGAGTGTTTATTAAGGCATGGTTCGGTAACTGATTTAACGCGTTTAAATCAAAATGAAATGGGGTTTGTAGCTAAATTTTATCCGTTTATAAATTTTAGAAATGCCCAATCTATTATGGAAGAACTCAACGCCGCCTGTTTTCATATTGAGCGAAATGGAAATGCTAAAATTATTTTTTTAGATGTTTCCTTAAAGTTGTTCGGCTTATTAAAGCAATAATTAGCTATTTTTGCAATTCATTAAAAATTAACAATAGCCTATGGCGTGTGGAAGTTGTGGTTCGGGTTCGTGTGGTACTCCTGCTGGATGCGGAAGTAATGGCTCTTGTGGTTCCGGTGGGTGTAACAAACTAAACGTTTTTGATTGGTTATCCAATATGCACGATCCTTCGGGTTTGGCCTCTTTTCCTTATGTAGAGGTAAGATTTAAAAATAGTCGTAAAGATTTCTTTCATAATGTAAATAATCTTGCATTAGCTCAGGGTGAAGTTGTTGCCGTAGAATCCAGTCCGGGCCACGATATTGGTGTGGTTTCATTAACCGGAGAATTGGTTAAGGTACAAATGAAAAAGCGAGCAGTTGAGCAAGGATCGGAGGAAATTAAAAAGCTTTATCGCAAAGCAAAAGAGCAAGATATAGAAAAATGGGTGAGTGCACGTGAACTGGAAGAACCCACTATGCATAAAGCCCGCAAAATTGCTGTTAACTTAAATCTTCAAATGAAGATAAGTGATGTAGAGTATCAGGGAGATAAAACTAAGGCAACCTTTTATTATACGGCAGATGAGCGTGTAGATTTTAGAGAGCTTATTAAAATCCTAGCTTCCGAATTTAAAGTGCGTATTGAAATGCGTCAGATCGGTTCCCGACAGGAGGCTGGAAGGCTTGGTGGTATTGGTTCCTGCGGAAGAGAATTATGTTGCTCTACCTGGTTAACCGATTTTAGAACAGTTAATACTTCAGCTGCTCGTTATCAGCAATTATCGTTAAATCCGGTAAAATTAGCCGGACAATGCGGAAAACTGAAATGCTGTTTAAACTATGAGTTGGATGCCTATGTAGAGGCCTATAAAGAATTTCCAGATTCAGAGATAATTCTTCAAACTGAAAAAGGAAATGCTAAACATCAAAAGACTGATATTTTCAGAAGAAAAATGTGGTACGCCTACGAACATGATTTTTCAAAGTTTCACATGTTGAACATTGATAAGGTTAAAGAAATTATTGATCTTAACAAGCAAGGCGTTAAACCTGCCGAACTCGAAGCTATGGTCGCAACCGAAGTTTTAATTGAAAAGCTACCTGATTACGAAAATGTGGTAGGTCAGGATAGCCTGGATCGATTTGATAAAAAAATCCGCGACAATAAGAACAAAAAGAAAAAGCGTAACCAAAACAATCGTAAACCACAAGTTCAGCAAAATGCGGTAACGGGCGATAATCCTAAAATCAGTAATTCATCCGGGCCAAACAAATCGCAAACCGGCCAAAAAAAACCGGATAGTTCTTCTAAACCAAAACATAATCATCGCCGCAATCATAACCCTAATCAACAACGCAAACCAAAGGATAATAATACGGGCGGTAATGTATAAAATAAGAATTCTTAATAGATGTTTAATTGTATTCGGGTTGTGGTTTTTTACGGCGTGTGACGGTAGTCGAGTTTTTGAAGATAATATGGCTATTGATAATAACGAATGGAATATTAAACAGGTAATTAAATTAGAAGTACCGGTTAGTGATAACCTCTCTAAAAATAATTTATATATAAACGTAAGAAATGGAGGTAGTTATTCGTATAGTAACTTATTTTTATTTATTACCACTACCATGCCGGGTGGAAAAAAAATTACAGATACTTTGGAATGTATGCTTGCAGATGAGAATGGTAAATGGTTGGGTAAAGGAACCGGGCACCTAATAGATAATAGAATTCCTTTTAAACGAAATGTTATTTTCCCTGATACGGGTAGATATATTTTCGAAATTGAGCAAGCCATGAGAATGGAAAAGCTCCCCGAAATTTATGATATAGGTTTAAGAATAGAAAAAGTAAAAAATTAAATATGTTAGTAGTAAAAAAATCACAGATACCTGGTGCAGGTAAAGGTCTTTATACAACAAAACCCATAAAAAAAGGGGACAGAATTGTTGAATATACTGGTGAAATTATAACCTGGAAGGAATACGAAAGAAGAGTGGAATTAGATATGGATGGTTATCTTTTTTATATTAATGATAAAGTTTGTATTGATGCCTATAACAACCCCGAAGCAAAAGCTCGTTATGCTAATGATGCAGCGGGTCTTGTAAAAGTAAAGGGTCTTACTAATAATTCGGAATATGAAGTAATTAACGGAAAGGCATATATAGTTGCTACTTTTGATATACCAGGAGGTTCAGAAATATTTGTAGATTATACACCGGAATATTGGGATGCAATCAGGCATAATTTAGATTTAAAAAAGCAGGAAAAAGAAGTTTCAAGTAAAGTCAAAAAATCTGAAAATAAAGTTTCTAAAAATAAACAGCTAAAAAAAGGGAAGAAAGACAAAAGTGTATACGGCCATTTAGTTAATGTTGTTTAATACTGAACGAATCCCGCTAACAAGCGGGATTTTTAATTTAATAAATAGTTTTAAATTATTTATTAAACCTTTAGAGTCTTTAATGGTTAAGTTTAAATAATGAGTTTAAAAGAAGATATTACGTTAGTAAATGAAGATGAGAATATTGAGGTAATTGGTGCCCGTGAACATAATCTTAAAAATGTTTCCGTTACCATTCCTCGTAATAAATTAGTGGTGGTTACCGGTCTTAGCGGAAGTGGTAAGTCATCGCTTGCCTTCGATACCATTTATGCTGAAGGACAGAGAAGATATATTGAAAGTTTCTCTATTTATGCTCGTCAGTTTTTAGGCAGCATGGAGCGACCCGATGTAGATAAAATAACGGGTTTAAGTCCGGTGATTTCTATTGAACAAAAAACAACGAGTAAAAACCCGCGATCAACGGTTGGTACTGTAACTGAAATTTATGATTTTCTTAGATTATTGTTTGCTCGTGCAGGCGAGGCATTTTCATACAATACCAGTGAAAAGATGGTTAAGTATTCGGATGATCAAATTCAGCAATTAATCATCAAATCATTTGATTCAAAAAAAATTAACGTTTTGTCTCCTGTTGTTAAAGGGCGTAAAGGCCACTACAGAGAATTGTTTGAACAAATACGAAAGCTAGGATTTACAAAGGTAAGGGTAGATGGCGAGATTAAAGATTTAACTGCCCGTTTCCAGGTTGACCGCTACAAGGTTCATGATATTGAAATTGTAATTGATCGAATTGATGTTACTGAATCTCAATACAGCCGATTATCTCAATCTATCCAAACGGCTATGAAACATGGTAAAGGAACAATGATGTTAGTAGAGCATGGTAAAGAAGACCCTGTTTTTTACAGTCGTCATTTAATGTGTCCCTCTACCGGTATTTCATATGATGATCCTGCCCCTAACTTATTTTCCTTTAACTCTCCATATGGCGCTTGTCCTAAATGTAACGGTTTGGGCACTATCGCCGAAATAGATATAAATAAGATTATTCCGAGCCCTAAAACTACTATAAAAAAAGGGGGTTTAGCACCTTTGGGCGATTATAAAAATAATTGGATATTCAGACAAATAGAGGCAATAGGTGAGAAGTACGGTTTTGATTTAAACAGTGCTGTTGAGGATATTCCTGAACATGCTTTGGATGTTATTTTGTATGGCTCGGATGAAGTGCTTAAAGTTAGAGGCGATTTGGGGGATAGTGGGTTTAACTATTCTCTTAATTTTGAGGGGATCATTAATTATTTAAAAAGACAACAGGAGGAACTGCAGTCAAAAACTCTTGAAAGATGGATTCAAAGTTTTATGAATGAAATAAATTGTCCTTCTTGCAATGGTGCCAGGCTTAAGAAAGAATCGTTGTATTTTAAAATCAATAATAAAAATATTGCTGAGCTTTGTAGTTTTAATATTAAGGAATTATCACAGTGGTTTGTGGGTATTGAGAAGTTCTTGGATGATAAACAAAATATAATCGCAAAAGAGATATTAAAGGAAATAAGACCTCGATTACAATTTCTTTTAGATGTAGGATTAAATTACCTGGAACTAAATCGTAGTGCCAAATCTTTATCGGGGGGAGAGGCGCAAAGAATTCGTTTGGCTACTCAAATTGGTTCTCAGTTAGTAGGCGTATTATATATTCTAGATGAACCAAGTATTGGTTTACATCAGCGTGATAATACCCGATTGATTGGATCTTTAAAAAAGCTTCGCGATACAGGTAATTCAGTTTTAGTAGTTGAACACGATAAAGAAATGATTGAGGCGGCAGATTTTGTTTTAGATATTGGCCCAAAGGCAGGAATACATGGCGGACAAATAGTTGCCAGTGGCTCTCCTCAGGATATTTTAAATTCTAATTCCTTAACTGCTCAATATCTTTCTGGAAAATTAGAAATAAAGGTTCCTGAAATCAGAAGAAAGGGAAATGGTTATTTTTTAAGCATTATCGGAGCTAGTGGTCATAACCTGAAAAACGTTAGTGTTGATATTCCTTTGGGTAAGTTGGTTTGTATAACTGGTGTTTCTGGAAGTGGAAAATCTTCGTTAATTGCTGAAACCCTTTATCCTATTTTAAATCAGTATTTTTATAAATCTAATAAAAAGCCGCTTCCTTATAAAATGGTAGACGGCTTGTCGCATCTGGATAAAGTTATAGAGATTGACCAGAGTCCGATAGGACGAACACCGCGTAGTAATCCTGCCACCTATACCGATGTTTTTTCTGATATACGTAATTTGTTTGCAAGTTTGCCCGAATCGCAGATAAGAGGGTATAAGCCGGGTAGATTCTCATTTAATGTTAAAGGTGGACGTTGCGAAACCTGTGGCGGAGGTGGTGTTAGGGTAATTGAGATGAATTTTTTACCTGATGTATATGTAAAGTGCGAATCTTGTAATGGTAAACGATATAATCGTGAAACACTCGAAATACGTTATAAGGGTAAATCTATCAGCGATGTTTTAGATTTAACAATTGATAAAGCAGTAGAATTTTTCGAAAATATTCCCTCTATTCTTCAAAAGATTAAAACATTAAAGGAAGTCGGTTTGGGGTATATAACCTTAGGACAGCCTTCTACCACATTGAGTGGTGGTGAAGCTCAGCGTGTTAAACTGGCAACAGAATTGAGTAAGCGCGATACCGGTAATACTTTCTATATTTTAGATGAACCTACAACGGGTCTTCATTTTGAGGACATACGTATATTAATGGAGGTGATCAATAAACTTACAGACGCCGGAAATTCGGTGCTTATTATTGAACATAATATGGATATTATTAAATGCGCCGATCATGTTATCGACATGGGACCAGAAGGTGGTAATGGCGGTGGAAAAGTTATTTTTGAAGGTACGCCAGAGGAAATGATTAAGTGCAAAGAGAGTTATACTGCAAAATATTTACGAGCGGAACTTCGTAAGTAAATTTTAGACTAATTTCTCATAAATAAGGCTGCTCACTTTCCTGAGCAGCCTTTAGTTTATTATAACGTATTCGCTTGTATTATTCTACAA
Organism: Bacteroidia bacterium; assembly: GCA_044238735.1. GTDB lineage: Bacteria > Bacteroidota > Bacteroidia > UBA4408 > UBA4408 > JBIICS01. The sequence continues at coordinate 7,040 of JBIICS010000033.1, read as the reverse complement.
TTAATCTTTTTACTTCTGTATTTTTTCCGATGTTTACTTTTACAAAGTAAATACCTTTAGTTAAAGGGAGAGTATTAATGATCAACTTATCAGAATTAAAATCTTTAGATACTATTAAGCTGCCTAAAACGTCTAAAATCTCATAGTTGCCATTTATTATTTTATCAAAAGAAATAATTGTATAGGATGTGGCCGGATTTGGATATAAATTGGTAGCTAAAATAGAATAGTCTTTTATGCCTGTAGTTTTTTCAATATCAAAATCGGTACGGGGATTAATACTAAATGCACCAAAGGCATAGTTAATTACACCGGTAATGTTATAAAAGCCATTAATAACAACCGAGTCGGCTGTAAAACCACTAATTTGACCTTCTACATCCATGGTTGTATTTCCATCAGTAACTGTATATTCTCCAAATTGGGAGGGTGTACTGCTTGCCTTTACACTTAGCACTTTAATCAGCATACCCTCGTAGGCCTCCGTTTTAGCATTGGCAAGTGTAACAATAACTCCTGAAGGGGCAGTGGCTTGTCCAATTAAAGTAAACGAAGAAAGTTGCTCTACTTGAGTTCGAGAGAAAAATTCTCCCACCTTGCCTTCAATAACAATACTATCTCCTTTAGAAACACTGTTTACTGAATCGGCTACCCAAACGCCAGAATAAGTTCCGGTGCCCGATTGAATATAATATCCTTTATCTATACCCTTACCAAAATTCCTGAAAGCGGTAACAATTCCACCTGTTTTAACTGACTGTCCGTTATAAGTAGAAGCACCATTTGTTGCAGTACTATACTGAATTTGATAAATGGATAGAGTTGGAGCTGAAAATACATTTTCAGTAATAACTACACTATCAATCTGGATTCCATTTCCTGTAGTTTTATTTACAGAAAACAAAAATTCTGCGGAAGTATAGTTAGTATCTGCAACTACTGTCTGGGAATACTCAGTCCAGTTTTGAGTGTTTAAGGTATTGTAAGCGGCATAGGTATAACCAAAATCACCATTGCTTCTATCTAAGTCGTATAATCCAAATCTAATATCTCCGGTGCCTTTGGCCCAAAACTTAGCAGTATAGGCTTTTCCCTCTATAACTGTTTTTGATTTAGTTGAAAAACGCTTGTGCGAGGTAGAGTTATTTTTTAACTGAACAGCATTTGCACCGTATTGTGTTCCGCTAGTAATTTTTGCAACACTGTCTATTGCAATATTTGTTCGAGCACCATTCCAATCAGAGGGCATGCCGCTTGTCCAGTTTTCAAAACTACTGCTAAACACAACGGTTTGAGCATTACTAATTGTGGCAATTGCAATTAGTGTAATTAAGGTTAGGTAGATTTTCTTCATTATTATATTGTTTAGTTATTAGTTGATAGTTGAGGGGTTGTAGAATTGTTAATTCATAACTTTTAACTCTCAACCCTTGCTTAGTTAATTATTGTTCCTTAATTATTACATCATCAATCTCCCAGGTGGCACCTTGGGTGGTTGTTCCACTATATTTAATGGCAATGCGCACATTTGAAGATTTGTAAGCACTTATATTTATAATATTACTTTGCCATGCAAATCCACCAGTAGAGGGGGTGTAAGATAATGGTGTCCAGGATGCGGATGCAGGTGACCCACCTGTATAATCGAGTGAGATATACACCTCCATAGCGGGTCCTGAATAGTTGGTAGCATGTTCAAAAGAGAAAACAGGATTAACGGCCGATGTTAAGTTTACAGATGGAGAAATTAACCAGGTTTCTGCGGCTGGTCTCGGTCCTGAAGGATTATAATTACTGCACTGAGCATAGTAAGAACCGTAAACTGCTCCCTGACTGTTGGTTGTCCAGTTACTTGTACCGGTTACATTTACATTTAACCAACCTCCAGTGGTCGCTGACTGATCTTCAAAATCTTTTTTCAAATAAAAATTGCAGGATGTACCAGCACAACGGTCGTTATTATTATCGCTTATTTGTACATCGTTTAAATCGCGAATATAAAGTTGCGATGTAGTATTATAAACGGATATTATTCCTGTTAAGGATCCATTCCCTTTTTTAACAGGAGTTGAAGCAAAGCTGGCATAACCGCTAGTACGTAATATCAGGGATTTACCATTGCAATCCTCTATAGTTTTATTGGCAGTTGAGAATGTAACAGCATCAGCATAAGTTGAACCAACATCGCTGCAACTGAATTGAACATCATTTACCTTAACTAATACACCTTTTAATTTTTCTGGAATATTTTGAAGTTCGTTTAGCGTTACTGCTTTAGGTGTAACTTGTTTGCCTGCAGCTTGTTTAAATATATTATTATCAACATTCATTGAATCGAGCTGATACATGCCGTTGCTAAAAATTAAGCGTGCCCCTTTCAGGGCCAACCTTACCGAGTCGCCACGGTAAACCCCACCGCTACTTAATAAATTAATTAAAATGGCGCCAGTTGAATCCTGAACATAAATTTGCTTGTATAGATTTCCACCTTTTTCGTCAGCGGAAACAATTCCATAAATAGATTTATCTTCGGTGAACCTTACAATTGCATTGTTATATAATCCTTTTAAAGATTTAATATCAATAACAGTTCCTTCCGGAACTACTTTTTCTGGAGGACTATCAAACTCTCTTTTACATCCGTTAAAGGTTAAAAGACCTGAGATTGCAGCTAATCCTGCTATGTATTTAAATGCTTTCATGTTCTGTTTTAAAATCTTAAGGCTATTCCTAAATAATATGTTCTTCCGAGGTTATAAGTTCGTTTAGGGGGAAACTTATTAAGGTCTCCTTTATCGTATCTTAATTGCTCTGAAGCATTAGTTATAAAATTCTGATTACCTAATATGTTATTAATACTGATATTGAAATTTAAAAAATACTGTTTGATTTTGTAGGAGTAGTTGCCATATAAATCAACGGTATATTGGTTTTCAAGCTTAGATTGATCAATGATTTCACTCCAGAAAGGATCGCTGGTTACAGCATTACCGAGTGTTTCCGCTGTTCTTCTATCAGGGTTAGGCTCAATGTATATGTCAGCAAAATAATTGAAGTTAGCACCAACGCTCCAAAATTTAGGAGAGTTATATCTAAGGCCAGCAGATCCTGCTGTTTGTGGGATTCCGCCTACACGATAGTTCTTTAAATACACCACTCTATCTTTTGCTATCAGCTCAGAGGAATTATCACTGCTTATAGTGGCTAACGGTCTGCTATTATACACATATCGTCCTTTACTTAATACTCCAACTGCTGTTATACCATAGGGTAATTTATATTCACCTCCAACTTCTACACCTTCATTTACCTGGTTTAGCCCAGTCATTGTATAATTTACAAAAGTTCTTAGTTCATCATGGTAAAAAGATCTTAACCATAATTGGTTATTCATTTCGGTGTAATATACCGATGCGCGAATTTTTAACCTGGTATAGCGAATGGTATAATTAAGATCTACGGATAGATTTTCTTCAGAGCTTGGATTATTTACAGTTATATCTCGCGTTCGGGGCGAAAGATAAATATTTGTTAAACTTGGTGCCTTTGTTAAGTAACCAAAATTGCTGGAAACAATATGTCTTCCGGTAATTTTATAAGTTACTCCACCTTTTATACCGTAATTAAGGAAATTAAATTTTTGAGATTGACCTGCAGAATTATTAGGAAAACGTCCATTCATAAGATTTCCGGTTCTCCAAAAGGAGGTATTTGCTAGTGATACACCTGTGTATAGTTCAAAACGATTGATGTTGTATTCTACTTGAGCAAAAACATCGGCATTATTGCTTGTTATATCATAATCGTATCCAAACTTATCTCCTTGTTTAATAACCTTATTAAAGGTGTTTAAATCATTTTGAGCAAGAGAGTCGTTGTTTAGGGTTCTTTCTGCAAAAGCGTCTACATCCACCCAAAAATCTGCTCCCAATAAATCCTTTGCTACTTTGTAGTAATTATTTTTAAAATGGCTGAAGCTTAAGCCCCCCGAAACATAAAGCCGATCATTTATATTTTTATTTAGAATACTGTTAAAACCTAATTGATTGTATTCGTTGCGCGCGTCTTCAATTATATATTTAGCTCTTTTTCCAATTACGGTATTGCCGTTTATTCCGTTTGCATTTTCCAATGCGAAATAATTTTGGTAATTAGATTGATATAAGCGTGTCCAATTGATTTGACGGGTATTTACATCGTTTTGCCAATTGTAAGCAATGCCAGCTGCCGTTAAAGAATCATCTTTGTAATAGCTGGGTAAATAACGATAATAATCTGGTCGGGGGTCAGGCGCATCATACCAATTTAATCCGGTTAAACTTTCAGTACCCTTGGAGTAAAATAATGAAGATTGAAGAGAGCTACTGGCATCAATTTTTAAATAATGGGTAAGCATGGCCAAAGGTTTGTTAGAGTAACTAACGCGTGCATTTCTTTTTTTTCCTTCCTGATAACCCCAGTTTGGATTGTAATAGTTAGAACCTGCTAGGTCGAATGCTTCCTGAACAGCACCACTTTGTCTTCCTTGTTCTAGCGGTGCGCCAAATAACGTTAAATTTATACTGTTTTTTTCATTAATTTTCTTTTCAGCTGCTAAGAAATAACTCCACGAATCAAAATAAGTACCCTCCACATATCCTTCATTACTGTACCTTTTAGAGCCTGAGAGGGTAAGAGCCCAACCGTTATCCAACATGCCGGTAGAATGCGTTGCCATAACTCGGTGGTTGTAGTTTCGGTTTGTTAGCGAATAGGAAATCCTGGAACCTTTACGATAGTCTGAAGCGCGGGTTTGAATATTTGAAAATCCACCAATATCTCCAAACGTAACTCGACCGGGGCTTAAACTACTGTTAACAGTAATGTTGCGGGTTACATCATTTAAACCTCCCCAACTGGTCCAAGAGGCTTGTCCGTTTTCCGGATCGTTAACTTTTATACCGTTAATTAATACAACTGTATTATCACTCATCATTCCTCTTATTCTAAAGCGGCCATTAAACAAATTAAATCCGGCGGTATAATTAAACACATCTCTGGAAGATTGAAGTAAGCCCGCAATATCCTGACCGTTTTCAGCTCCATTATCCGAAGCTCCAATTGAAAAAACGGGTATAGTGTTTAGTTCGGAGGTATCCTGTGTTGTTTTAGTTGAATCAGTTTCGGTTTGAGCAAACGAAAACTGAAAAAAGAATACAATTAATAATGTAAATATCAGACGCATTTAATCATAATTTTCATACACACCAAAAATAAACTATTCGAATTGAAATTGAAATTTTAATAGATGAATTAATCTTTTATTTAACTGTAATTTACATAAATACTACATTTTCAACTTGTTTTATTTACATTTATGTTTCAACTTTGTTAAATATGAAAATAATACGATTTCTATTATTGGGATTTTTTCTGGCATTTTACAGTTCATCAAGTGCTCAAGAATCAGATAAAAAAAATTATCAAGTAGCCTGTATAGGATTTTACAATATTGAGAATCTTTTCGATACCATTAATGACCCTAATGTTAATGATGAAGATTTTTTACCGGAAGGAAGTTATAAATGGACCGGAAAACGGTATTGGGAAAAGCTTGATCATATGAGCTATGTATTAGATGAGTTGTGTAAAGAATACACCAGCGATGGACCGGCAATTATGGGTTTTTGTGAGGTAGAAAACAGGGCTGTAGTTCAAGACCTTATCAATCAGCCCCGATTAAAAAAGCATAATTATAAAATTGTTCATATCGATGGTCCATATGACAGGGGAGTAGATCCATCTCTAATCTATCAGGAGAAATATTTCAAGGTAACTAATCAGGTTGCATATCCCGTTAAAAATCCAAACAAACCCGAGTGGAAAACCCGCGACCAATTATTAGTATCCGGAATTTTTGTTGATGGTAAACCTTTACATCTAATTGTTAATCATTGGCCTTCACGTAGAGGGGGTGAGGAACGTAGTGCTCCATTACGAGGTATAGCAGGTGATGTAGGTAGAAGAATCGCAGATTCGTTGTTAAATCAGGATCCAGAAGCACGTATTATATATATGGGCGATTTAAATGACGATCCTTCGGATAAAAGTGTTAGAAAAAATTTGGGTGCTGTAAAAAGAAAAGATGATTTAAAAGATAAATTACTGTTTAACACTTCGTATGATTTATTCGAAAAAGGAATAGGTTCGCTTGCTCATAATGATTCATGGAATCTCTTCGATCAAATTATTATTAGTTCTTCGTTGTTAAATGGAAATGCTAATCAGTTTAAATATTTTACTACACGCGTGTTTAATAAACCATTCTTACAACAGGCCGATGGTCGATTTAAGGGATATCCTTTCAGAACATACTCAGGGGGTGTTTATACTAATGGATACAGTGATCACTTTCCTGTTTTTACGGTAATAATAAGGGAAACAAATAAATAACAGCGCGACAGTTTGTCATTCGCTTTCTATTTATAAGGTGCTGTTTAACAGTTCTTTAAATCGTTTGGAACAATTGTTGATTGTATGCGTACAAACATTTGTACTTTAGTAGTACATAACCCAAATAGATTATGTTAAAACAGACGCAACAACTTAGGTTACTTCAAAAATTATCGCCACAGCAAATACAGTTAATGAAACTAATGCAGCTTCCCTTAGCAGCATTAGAACAACGCATAAAAGAAGAGATGGAGATTAATCCGGCTCTTGAAGAAGGAAAATCAGATGAAGAATCGTCTTCAGATGCAGATGAATTTGATAATCAGGAATACGAACAAGATCAGGAACATTCTCGCGATGACTTTAATTTGGATGAATATATAGATGATGATGAAATTCCTTCTTATAAATTAAGCATCAATAATACCGGACCCGACGACAATCGAAAAGAAATACCCTATGCAGGTGGAGTTAGTTTCCATGATCAATTACTCGATCAATTGCATTTAAAAAAGTTAAGTGAACAAGAGGATAAAATTGCTTCCTATATCATTGGTAATATAGATGATGATGGTTATTTGCGAAGAGAAATTTCTGCTATGGTTGAT
>JBIICS010000101.1:0-10466 GCA_044238735.1 Bacteroidia bacterium | reverse complement strand
TTTACCCAAAGTATTTCAACAAACGAACCCGAATTAGAGCGCTTAGTAAAAGTTATTCAAACTCTTGATCCAGCAGGAATAGGTGCGCGCGATTTGCAAGAATGTTTATTGTTACAGTTAAAAAGGAAAGAGTTAATGTATTATGAGGTAAAGCTGGCGATTCAGATTATTGAAAAATGCATGGACGAGTTTACTAAAAAACATTACGACAAAATACAGAAGCGTTTAAATTTAGAGGAAGAGGATTTAAAAGACGCCATACAGGAGATTATTAAGTTAAATCCCAAACCCGGAAATTCTTTAACCGACTCTACCAAAAATCTCGAACAAATTACACCCGATTTTATCTTAACAAATAACGACGGTGTATTAGAGTTAACTTTGCATGGAAGAAATGCACCGCAGTTAAGGGTTAGCCGAGAATACTCCGAGATGCTTGATTCGTATGCGAAGGCTAAAGATAAAAATAAGTCGCAAAAGGAGGCTGTTATATTTGTTAAACAAAAACTTGATTCTGCCAAGTGGTTTATTGATGCTATTGAGCAACGTAATCATACATTATTAATTACGATGGATGCCATACTTAAATATCAGCACGAATATTTTATTGAGGGAGATGAAACTAAAATGCGTCCGATGATTTTAAAAGATATAGCTGATTTAGTTGGATTAGATATCTCAACTGTATCCAGGGTGGCCAATAGTAAATACATTCAAACGCATTTTGGTACTTTCCCCTTAAAAAGTTTCTTTTCGGAGGGTTTATCTACCGAAAGTGGCGAAGAGGTTTCTACTCGCGAAGTAAAGAAGATTTTACAAGATACTGTAGAGGCAGAGGATAAAGCAAAACCGGTAACCGATGATGAACTAGCCGGTTTGCTTAAGAAGAAAGGGTATAATATAGCCAGAAGAACAGTAGCAAAATACCGCGAACAATTAAATATTCCAGTTGCTCGTTTACGAAAAGAATTGTAATGGAAAATAGAATTGCAAAAATACTTTCGGCATTGTTTCACCCTTTGGTGATGCCTCTTCTTAGCGTATATTGTTTATTTAGCTCCTCTAGTTATTTTCTCTTTCGAGTTCATGAAAAGGCTATTTATGTAGTTTACGCTATTGTTTTCTTGTTTACTTTTTTATTACCCGCTGTAACCAGTTTACTTTTATTTAGGCTTGGTGTAATGGATAACCTGGAGTCGCCGGCTCGTGAGAATAGAAAAATACCCTATCTTCTAACCGCAGTTTATTATACCGGCGCATATTATTTGCTTAGCAAAATTAACCTGCCCGCCATAATTTACTTATCAGTTTTAGGCGCATGTTTTATTATTATTTTAACTTCCATAATTAATATATTTTGGAAGATTAGTGCTCATATGATTGGAATTGGCGGTTTAGTTGGAGCTCTGCTCGGTTTAAGTTTTAGATACATGTTAGATGCGGGCCCTTATTTGGTATTGGCCATTTTAGCAGCAGGCTTGTTGGGTTTTTCGCGTTTAAAACTAAATGCTCACACTCCTGCTCAGGTATATACTGGATTTAGTTTAGGTTGTGCTGTACAATTTCTTATTCTTTCTTATATTTAAAACGGCACGTTCTTTTATGAGTTGAAACTCGTTTTTGAAATTTGTATATTTGGGTCATCATTTTTTAAAATATACTTATGAGAGCGTGTTTACTAATTTTTTTCTCAATTATTACCGTTCATTTAGAAGCTCAGATTAATTTCTGGAATAATTACACTACCACTAATTCTGGGATTCCTTCTGATAATGTTAATTGGGTAAATAAATCGCCTTCGGGCGATATTTATGTTGGTACCAATTCCGGTTTAGGGAAGTTTGACGGAACTACTTGGACAATATTCTCAACATCCAATTCTAATTTGCCCTCTAACACCATCGGTAAATCGCGATTTGATTCAAATGGTAATTTATGGTTTTTGTGCAATGGACTTACAAAATTTGATGGAACAACATTTACCAATTATAACAGTACGAACAGTACCTTACCTTCTTTCACTTATAATGATTTAGATATCGATCAAAATGGGGTGGTTTGGTTAACATCGTTGTCTAAAGGTTTAATAAAGTTCGACTTAAATACAGCTTTTACTTTTAATACTACCAATTCAGGGATTGGTACCAATTTGGTTCAGTGTTTAGGAATTGAAAATGGCAATATTATTTGGATAGGATCTTCTAACGGAGGTTTAATCAAATTTGATGGAACAAACTGGATCACCTATAAAACTAATAATTCATCTAACATTACCAATTCGGTATTAAAACTTGCTATAGTTGGAAACACCAAATGGTTTTATAAGGGTGGAACAGGAGCGGCCTTAATTTCTTTTGATAATACTAATTGGAATTTTTACACCATGGATGATGGTCTTATAAATCCAAACAACATTGAGAGAGATGATTCAGGAAAAATATGGTTAACGGGGAGTAGTGGAACAAATACCGCTGCAATTGGTTTTTTTAATGGGTATAGTATTTCACCCTACTACATTCAATTTAGCCCTAATAATCTCCGGGTTAAGAATGGAATTTTGTATGCATCTTCCTCCTCAAGCGGACTTTATTACTCAAACATAACAACATACTGTGCTAATGGAGGTGGGGCTGCAGCGGCTTTAAATATTAATAATGTAAATTCCATGATGGATGTGCAAGGCGGACTATGGAATGGAAATGTATATGGAAGACCAGGGCACGAATTTCCAAAAGGGGCCAACACCTATTCTATTTTTTCAGGAAGTATTTGGGTTATGGGGGAGAGTGAAAGCGGAAGATTAAAAGGAGCAATTAACTTGTTCAATCAAAAATCTGATTTTTCTCCTGGGCCTCTTAATCATTATCCACCTGCTCAGGGCGAAGCAACTGATTGTGAAAATTATGATCGCATCTGGAAAATAAATAAATCAACAATCGATTCATTTAAACTGGGTTTGTTTTCTAATGTACCGGAAATTATTAATGAATGGCCAGCCAGAGGTAACGCTAATCTTGGCTTCCCTATAAACCGCGATATGGCTCCGTTTATGGATGTAAATAAGGATTATTCCTATAACCCTTTAGATGGAGATTATCCTTTAATTAAAGGTGATCAGGCATTATGGTGGGTAATTAATGATGGTAAAAATTTACACATGACCGGCACCGAACCTTTAGGTATTGAAATGCAATTTATGGCGTATGCTTATAAAACTAACGATGTTTTAAATAATACTACTTTTTATGAAGTTAAGATTACCAATAAATCAGATTCTGTAATAAAAAACACCAACGTAACGGTATTTGTAGACCCCGATTTAGGTAATTATACCGATGATTATATAGGCACTAGTGCTTCAAGAAATATGGGTATTGTATATAATGGTGATGCTTTTGATGAAACTACTAATTTTTCAACAGGCTATGGTTCTAACGTTCCCCTTGTAGGCGTTAATATGCTTCAAGGTCCCAAAGACGAGTTTAGAGAACCCGTTAAAATTAAGAATCTATTTTCTTTCAATAATACACAGGGAAATTGGGCGGCTAATCCATCTACTCCTCAGGAGTATTGGAAATATGTAAACACATTGTGGGCAGATAGTTCACATATGGTTTATGGAAACAATGGTCATCTAAGTGGCGGAGGTACTCAACCTACTAATTTTATCTTCCCATCAGATCCTACAGATCCTGCAGGCTGGTCAGAATGTTCTGCTTTTTCATTACCTGGCGATAGAAGATTCTTGATTACATATGGAGTTTTTAATTTAATTCCCAATCAAACAAATGGTTTTATATTTTCCGCTGTTAATTCGCCTACTAATCAGGCCGGCTGTGTTACATTTAAACCTTTACTAGATGCTACCGATTCAGTGAAAGCTTTTTTTGATAGCACACTTTGTAAAGATTTTAATATCGAATTGGTTGCATTGCAAAATTCTTCTTGTTTAAAAAATACCGGTAATGCCGAGGTATTTGCATCTTCAGGTACACCACCTTATTTTTACGACTGGACAAGTGGAAGTATCACGAACCGTGCTGATAGTTTATCGGCTGGACAATATGTAGTTACGGTAACTGATGTGATGGGCTGTTCCAAATTCATTTCTTTTAATATTACGGATACAGATGGACCTGTTGTTGCCTCAACTATTAATAAAACAAAGTGTTTCGGTTCTGCCGATGGTTCTGTTTCGGTTACAGTAAATGGCTTAAATCCTCCATATAATTACCTGTGGTCGAATGGAGATACTATATCGACTATTAACAACCTGGTTGCGGGGCCATACGAAATTAGTGTAAAAGACATATTGGGTTGCCAAACAAATTTAACATTAGTTGTTCCTCAGCCTTCAAAAATAAGAATTGCCTCTATTGTTACTAATTCTACTTGTAACTTATCCGATGGTGCTATTGATATTCAAGTATCTGGTGGTACCTCGCCCTATAATTATGTGTGGTCTAATTCAGAAACATCTGAGGATATTACTTCCGTATCATCTGGTGCTTATTCGGTAAACGTTAATGATTCTAATTCCTGCTCCCAAAGTTTTTGGGTTAATTTAAATGACAATGGGGCACCAAACATAAATACTGTTGAAGTTTTAACATCCTCTTGTAATAATGCATCAGGTGGTTCTATTAATGTTAGTGTAAACGGCGGAACTTTACCATATCAATATTCATGGTCTAATAATGCATTAACAGAAGATATTACCGGTTTGAGTGCTGGCATTTATTCTTTAATGGTTACTGATTCTAATAATTGTAAATCTGTTTACACGGCCGAATTAAATGAACTACCTCCGGCTGGTAGTAGTATTTGCTTGGTGTCTGTAGATTATTTGTCAAACGCCAATTTAATTGGCTGGCAAAAAGCAGTAACTAGCGATATTGATCATTATACAATTTACAGAGAATCTTCATCTGCTGGTATTTATTATAAGATTGGAGAAGTACCGTATAGTAGCGTTAGTTTATACACCGATTCGCTTTCGGACCCTAATATTAAATCTTGGCGATATAAAATTACCTTAACAGATACATGTGGTAATGAATCGGATTATAGCTTTGCTCAGAAAACGATTCATCTCTCTTTGGCAAACACGCCTACTTCCATTTTATTGGCCTGGGATCATTACGAAGGATTTCCGTTCAATGAATATCGAATCTATCGTTGGTTATCCTCTACAGGATGGCAAGTACTCGATTCTGTTCCTAGTAATTACACCTATTATTATGATTCAGGAGTGCCTGTTGGTGATTCTGTAGCTTATAGCATTGAAGTTGTAGCTCCCGATGATTGTATCTTTAATTATCGTACAGGCAGGGCACGAATAGCTACTTCTCGATCTAATGTTAAAAATACTTCTCGCATTTCGGGAACAGTAACTGCAATTTACTCTAAATCCAGATTTGATGTTAGTTTAAAACCCAATCCGGCTAATGATTTCTTTACATTAGATTTTAAAGAGAATTTATATCAAAATTTACAACTAAGCGTTAAGGATATTAAAGGCTCAGAGGTTTTAAAATCATTAAGAAATAGTTTGTCAAATCAACCAATTAAGGTAGATATCAGATCATTGGCTTCCGGAGTATATTTTGTTAGAGTAAACGTTGATGATAATATTAAAACTTTCAAGCTCGTTAAACAATAGCGCTCTTTATGAGATTGGCCCAAATGCAAAGTAACTAATCATTATTTCATTTGGGCTTTAAGTTTAAAAGCCTAAATTTTCGGTATAATCAAAAAACATCAATATTAATTGATAAGTATTCTTATTTTTTACTTATAACTTAGATCTCAACCGTTTTCTTCTATTGACCTTACGCTTTCTAAATTCCACTTAACCAATCATTACTCAGCAAACATAAGCCAAGTTTCGTTTTTAATATTTTCAATAAATCTTAATTCTTAAGATTTCTTAATTTATCCTCGTTTAGTATCGTAATTAAAGAACCTTTAATATCAATTAGATTTTCATCCTTAAAGTCGGAAAGAGTTCTGATTGCAGTTTCGGATGCCGTTCCTGCAAGGTTACTTAAATTTTCGCGCGAAATAGCCATACTAAACTTATCATCGTTTTCTTTTTTATATCTGTCAGATAATAAAATAAGTCCTTCTGCCACCCTTTTTCTTACTGAATTATAGGCCAGTTTTAACATACGTTCTTCCTTTTCTTTAAGTTCATTAGATAGCATTTTAATAAATTGGGAAGAAACTTCGCGATTTTGGAAAAGTAGAGTAAAGAAATCGTCCTTAGGTATTACTAAGATTTCACAGTCTTCAAGAGCTTCGGCGGAGTTTGTGTAAGCCGATTCTTCGAGCAGCGCATCGTATCCAAAAAAATCTCCTTCTTTGTAAAGATCAATTATAAAATCTTTACCAAAATCGTTTGTTTTAAATGTTTTTACTTTTCCAGAAACGATAAAATACAATAGTATAGGCTTAGAATCTTCAACGTAAATAAATTCTTTCTTTTTAAAGGTTTTAATTTTACGGTTCTTAGTTAAATCATTTAAGGATAAGACACCTGAAACATCATTTAAAAATTGATTAATACCATTTTCACTTCTATCAAAACCTTTTTTAAATTTCATGCTTCTGTTTAATCTTACTTCAACAGCACTCAGTAATTCAGTATCATCATAGGGTTTAGTTAAATAGTCATCTGCGCCCAAATTCATCCCCTTGCGCATATCCGATTTTTCTGCTTTAGCAGTTAAAAAAATAAACGGAATACCCATGGTTTTAATATCCTTAGATAAGAGATGTAAAACTCCATAACCATCCAACTCAGGCATCATGATATCGCAGATAACAATATCTGGGATACTTTCCTGTGCTTTTTTCACTCCAATCTTTCCATTCTCTGCAGTTATTACCTTATATCCGGCAAGCTCTAAAATTTCGGCAGTATTTTCGCGCATTTCAAGATTGTCCTCAATCAATAAAATCTTATTAGTGTTGTCCATAATTTAAAACGATAATTTAATAGTAAAAGTTGATCCGGTTTCACAATTGCTTTTAAACGAAATTGTTCCACCCATTATGTCGATATATTTTTTTACAATATTTAATCCTAAGCCTGTACCCTGAATATTTCCAGCATTATTTGCTCTGAAAAAGCGTTCAAAAATATGTTTCTGATCCTCTTCCGGAATACCAAAACCCTCATCAATAACATCAATAATAAGTATATTATCACTTAAATTCATACATACCTTTATGGTTTTATCTTCGGGAGAATACTTAACTGCATTGGAGATAAGATTGATAATTACATTCCTTAGAAGTTGTTTATCGAAATAGGCGTCCTCCTGATTTCCACCTGATATATATTGAATTGCCTGACCATTTTTTAAAATTGGACTAACTTCATCAATTATACTTTTTATAAATTCTTTGATTTTAAACGGAACAGGTTGATTTCTTATTAAACCTTCATCTAACTTATCAAGTGATAAAAAGTCGTTGAGTATCTCGGTTAAATTTGTAACCGATGACTTTATTCTGTTAATATGTTTTATTCGTTTTTCCTGATCTTCAGTATAAATATATTTAGATATGAGTGAAGCAGAAGATAAAATTGCACCCAGCGGGGTCCTGAATTCGTGAGATGCTGTGGTTACAAATCTGCTTTTTAATTCGTTTAAGTTTTTCTCGATTTCCAATGCGGCAACAATATCATTTTTACTCTTTGCTAATTGCTCCATAGCATGGGCAAGTTCCTTGGTTCGGTCTTTAACTTTAGCTTCAAGCTGTTCATTTAAAATTGAAATTTCGCGATGTGCTTCCCTTACTTTATCCTCATTTTGTTTTCTAACGGTTATATCTATTATAAATGAAACTATAAATTGTTGGTTATTGGTATAAAAAGGACTTAAGCTGATCTCAACAGGAAATTCGGTGCCATTTTTTCTAACTGCAAATAAATCCATATTACCACCCATTGATCTGGATTTTGGATTTTCAGAATATCCTTCGCGATGACTTTCATGATTATGATGAAATCTTTTTGGAATTAAAACCTCAATTTTACTACCAATTAATTCATTTTCAGAATACCCAAATAGGGAGAGTCCCTTTGGATTAACCAAAATAATTTCACCCCTTTGATTACAAATGATAATGCCTTCCGTTGAGCTGTTAAATAACGCTTTTAGCATTTCATTCTCTTTGTCCATTTCTTTTTTGGTTTTTCTTTTCACCCTCATAAAACAGGATGAAATTTCATTAATTATTCAATCTAAAAGTATGATATTTATCAGTACAATTGATGAAATTTAATTTTAATTTCAACAAAAAAAAGTGAAAAACGTTTCTATAAAATTTTTAGGTGCAGCTTCAACTGTAACCGGAAGTAAGTATTTACTTCAAACCCCTAACTTTAATGTAATGATTGATTGTGGGCTTTTTCAAGGGCTTAAGGAATTAAGACTTAAAAACTGGGACCACTTGCCATTAGACCCGGGTAAGATTGATGCTGTAATCATTACACATGCTCACCTCGATCATACTGGATATCTTCCTGTATTAGTTAAAAATGGATTTAATGGAAATATTTATTTGTCTAAACCTACTGCTGAGATTACCGAAATTATTTTAAAGGATAGTGCTAAGTTGCAAAAGGAAGATGCTGACTTAGCAAATGAAAAAGGATTCTCAAAACATAAGCCCGCCAAACCACTTTACGATGAGGACGACGTATATCCGGTTTTAGGTCAGTTTGTAAGAATGGATGAACTTGACTGGGTTGAACTAAATGAGCACATAAGATTTCGATTCGTTTATAATGGACATATTTTAGGTGCATGTTTTGTGGAGATTGACTGTTATGGAAAAAAAATTATTTTTTCGGGCGATATTGGAACAAATAATTCAATCACATTACACGATCCTAAACGACCAGAAATTGCCGATTATGTGGTAATTGAGTCAACTTATGGTGATCGTAATCACTCCTCAATATCTCCTTTAATTGCTCTTAGAGATATAGTAAATGATTCCATTAGAAGAGGCGGTAATTTATTGATTCCTAGTTTTGCAGTTGGAAGAGCTCAGGAATTAATGGTTCTTTTAAAAGAACTAAAGTCATCTAACCAAATACCCGATATTCCTGTTTTTTTAGATACTCCAATGGGTGTAAATACCACCAAAGTTTATTGCAATTATCCCGGATGGCATAAGTTATCCGAAAAAGATTGTCACTATTTTTTTGAAGATATTCAGATTGTAAAAGATATTAAGCATACTTACAAAATCATTGAAAGTAGATTTCCTAAGATTGTAATAGCGGCAAGCGGAATGTTAACAGGAGGTAGGGTTCTTCATTACTTAAAGGAATGGCTTCCCAGCAGAAAAAACACTGTTTTGTTAGTAGGTTACCAGGCAGAGGGAACAAGAGGTAGAGCCATAAAATCAGGATCGAGTGAAGTTAAGATTTTCGGTGAATTTATTCCCGTAAATTGTAACGTTGAAGAAGTAAATTCACTATCTGCACATGCCGATCAAAACGAACTATTAGCTTGGGTTGGAAACCTAAAAAATAAACCCGATAAACTCTTTATTGTTCACGGTGATCCCTCCTCTAGCCATGCTTTTAAGCTTAAATTAGAGTCGAAACTCGGAATTTCAAGTATTACTCCTCATTTAAATCAGGAAGAAGTATTATTTAATTTATAAGTGCTGTTAAATTTAGTTAAGTAAAGGAAGTAATTATTTTCCAATAACTAATTTTGAATGTTGGATACCCGAAAATTAAAATATGTAATAGCCGCCATAAGCATCTCTATTATTGGCTTATCTCTTGTTCAGATTTATTGGATACACAATGAACTAGAAATTGAAGCCAAGCGATTTAACCGAAATGTTTACGATGCATTAAATTTCTCTTGCAGAAGATTAGAAAGGATAAACCTAATGAAAGAGGGTAAAACTCCGGTTCAACAAATGCTGGAGCAACTCCTTAATCAGGAACGGGAGTATTATAAAAGCTTTTTAGGCGGCGACACTAATGCGTTTGATCTAACACGTAAACGACCGGCAGGTATTCAAAAAATGCTCGACGACTTAAACGAGCAAAAGAAAGAAGCTGAAAAAATTATTCTGGATAGTGTAACTCTTAATAATTTAATTTCTATTGAACTTCAAAGCAGAGGGGTAGATTTACCTTTTCACTTCTTATATGGTAATCCAAGTAAAGGAAATTCATTAATTGTAAGTAATAAAAAATATCTCGATAAAATTATTAAATCACCTTATCAAGCCGTAATCTACTCGGGAAGTATTTTTAATAATCCGGATTATCTGAGTATTTATTTTCCCCGAAAAAACGCCTATCTTTTCAAGAATATCTGGACTACACTTCTTATCTCCGTATTATTCTTAACCATTATCATTTTATCTTTCATTTATTCCATCAAAACCATCTTCAGTCAGAAGAAGCTTTCTGTTATAAA
>JBIICS010000192.1:0-4403 GCA_044238735.1 Bacteroidia bacterium | reverse complement strand
AAGCGATTTTATAAATAATATAACCCACGAACTTAAAACCCCTTTGTCAACCATTTCCCTGGCTAGTGAAGCTTTATCGGTTACTCCAGCTACCGACGAAGATAAATTAAAACGTTACTTAGGATTAATTAAAGACGAAACCAAACGATTACAAAGTTTAATTGAAAATGTTTTAACTACGTCCATCACAGAAAAAGAAGGTTTTAAATTAAATAAAGAAAAAGTTGATCTTTTTGATGTAATTAAAGAGACGGTTAACAGGACCCAGGTTAATATAGAAGCTAATAATGGTAAACTGGACTTTGATTTTGATACGGATGATATTAAGGTATACGGCGATAAACTGCATCTAACAAATGTGTTTTATAACTTGTTTGATAATGCCATTAAGTATAGAAAAGGTCAGCCCGAAATTAAACTTACCATTAACCTCCAAAAAAATTGGGTAGTGTTAACGGTTAGCGACAATGGTATAGGCATAAAAAAAGAAGACCAGTCGCGTATTTTTGATTCCTTATACCGTGTTCCTACCGGTAACATCCATAATGTTAAAGGATTTGGACTTGGATTAAACTACTGTAAGAATATTATTACAAAGCATCAGGGAACTATTGAAGTTGAGAGTACTTTAGGTGTGGGAACTACCTTTACAATTAAGTTACCCATTTATAACGAGTTGGATATTAAGAAAGATTAACGATTAACTTTTGTGTAATCCCTAATAAATTTAAAAATTTGATAATCATAAATCCATAACTATGGCAAACGAAAAAACAAAAATATTATTAGCAGAAGACGATGCAAATTTAGGAATGATACTTAAAGACTCGTTAGATTCTAAAGGTTACTTGGTAACGCTATGTAAAAATGGTGATGAGGCAATGATTGAATTTAAGAACCACCAATTTAATTTATGTTTACTTGATGTAATGATGCCTATTAAAGACGGGTTTACCGTTGCTAAAGAAATTCGTGCTACCAATCAGCAAGTGCCTATAATATTTCTTACAGCTAAATCGATGAAGGAAGATGTGATTGAAGGTTTTAAAACAGGCGCTGATGATTATATAACCAAACCGTTTAGTTTTGAAGAATTACTTTTGCGTATACAGGCAATATTAAAACGAACATACAATGCCATTACACCGGCACAGGAGGAACAAAGCGTTTTTAATGTAGGTGATTATATATTCGATTATCAGCTTCAAACTTTAAAATATAAAAAACAGGAAGCACAAAATTTAACCTCTAAAGAAGCCGATTTATTAAGACTTCTTTGTATTCATCTAAACAATGTAATGGAACGTAATTTTGCACTAAAGGCGATTTGGGGCGATGACAGCTATTTTAATGCCCGAAGCATGGATGTTTATATTGCAAAACTAAGGAAATATCTCTCCAAAGATCCACATATAGAAATAATAAACGTTCACGGAAAAGGCTTTAAAATGATTTATACTAAGGTATAGTCTTAAAGAAAAATTAAAAAGGAATGAAAGACTTGTTTAATTGTGATGAGGTTATTGAATTTTATCAGTAAACTCAAAACTATAAACTACACCTCCTTATTCCTGGTAGTAAATTCGCTTAACTCTTCTCGATATACTGGTCAAAATTTCATATGGAATTGTTTCGGAAGCATCCGCTATTTGAGCAATTGGATTTTTATCCCCAAAAATAATTACCTCATCTCCCTCGTTGCATGGTACTTTCGTAACATCAATCATTACCATATCCATACATACATTACCTATAATTGGTGCTAAATATCCATTTACATAAAATTTTCCCTTTCCGTTGCTAAGCCTTCTGCTTAAACCATCGGCATAGCCGATAGGTACGGTTGCTACACGAGAATCAACACTGACTATACCTTTTCGATTATAACCTACGGAATCGTTAGACTTAATATTACGGATTTGAGAAATTATACTTCGTAATGTGCCTACCTGTTGTAATTTATTCTGTTCATATTCATAACTGGATATGCCGTAAAGTCCAATGCCCAGCCTTACCATATCAAATTGAGCTTCAGGAAATCTTGTAATTGCAGAAGAGTTGCAAAGATGCCTTATAATAGGGTAATCATAATGAGATAATATTTCCGCAGACATCTCGTTGAACTCTTTTATTTGTTTATGTGTGTAGTAATCGAGAGAGTGCTCTTCACTTCCAACAAAGTGAGAAAAAACCGATTTTAACAAAATATTGCGTCTGTTTTTTAATCGTACAATTAGTTCGTTAATATCTGCCTTTTCAAATCCCAATCGGTGCATTCCTGTATCTAATTCAACGTGAATAGAAAGTGAATGATTATCCCCCATTAAGTCTAGAAATTCAAACAACTGATTTAGTACCCTAAAACTATAAACATCGGGTTCTAAATTGTATGTAAGCATAGCTTCAAACGATTGAGGTTCGGGATTCATTACCATTATAGGTAATGTAATTCCGGCTTTACGTAATTCAACTCCTTCATCTGTATAGGCAACAGCTAAATAATCTACATTGTTAAATTGAAGTACATTGGCTATCTCAAAACTCCCACTTCCGTAACTAAAGGCCTTAACCATGGCCATTAATTTTGTTTGAGGTTTTAATAAACTTCTATAATAATTTAAATTATTAACCAGAGCAGTTAAGTTAATTTCCAATATCGTTTCGTGAGCCTTTTGCTGTAATAACTTGCCTAAACGTTCAAAACCAAATGCACGAGCACCTTTTAGTAAAATGGTTTCGTTGTTAAAATTAAATCGTACCAGATTTTTAATTAACTCCTCGGTATTATCAAAGAAATATTTTTCGCCTTCAAATAAACTTTGATTTTTGCTTATGGAGGGACCAACACCAATAAGTCTGTTTATCCCTTTTGTTTTTAAAACATGAGCCACCTGTTTGTATATAGCCACATCGTCTTTATTACTCTGGAGAATATCCGATAAAATTAACGTTTTCTTTTGGTGTTGATTTTGTTGTTTTAAAAAGTCAATAGCAATTGCTAAGGAACCCAGATCAGAATTATAACTGTCGTTAATGATAGAACAATTGCTAATACCTTCTTTTAACTCTAAACGCATAGCAACCGGACTAAGATGGGCCATTTGTTCAATAATATATTCCTGAGGTAACTTTAATTCGAGCATTAAAAGCCAACACGAAATAGCGTTTTCGATAGAAGCATAATCAATAAAAGGAATAGTAATGTTTAAAAAATCATTATTGTAAATTCCTTGAATAATAGTATCATGTGTACCCGACTCAATACGGCTGATTAATAAATTAGCATTCCCCTTTCTCGACCAGCAAATTTTTTCTTTATCAGCTGTTAAGCTATTGTTTTTGATGCGTTGATTTAAATCTTCGTAATCTCTGCAATATAAAATCTTACTGCAATTTTTAAAAAGTTTTAATTTTTCGTCTATTTTATCGGTTACATTTATAAAATTTTCGCCATGAGCATCCCCTATGTTGGTGAAAATACCAATATCCGGTTTTATTATTTCTTCCAGATTTTGCATTTCGTTTGGATGAGAGATACCGGCCTCAAATATAGCCAGCTGATGTTCTGAGTTTAATTGCCAAACCGATAAAGGAACTCCAATTTGAGAGTTAAAACTTTTCGGACTTCTAACAATATTATACTTATCCTTTAATAATTGAAACAGCCATTCTTTAACAATTGTTTTACCGTTACTCCCAGTTAAAGCAATTACCGGTGTTTTAAAATTTGAACGATGATAGGTTGCCAATTTTTGAAGAGCAACCAGACTATCGTGTACCAAAATAAAATTAGAACCAAAAAAATCCTCTACCTTAAAATGTTCATCAGAAATAATAAAGTTCCTAACACCCTGTTGATATAAATCCTTAATGTATTTATGTCCGTTATTCCGATTGGTAACAAGGGCAAAGAAAAGAGTTTCGCTGGAATTTAAAAGCTTACGACTATCAATTAGTAATTGCTTAATTAGATATGCCGTAGCAGACTTTTGAATTAGTTTACCACCAACAACTTCAGATATTAATTCGGCCTCGTATGTATAATGTAACATCTTATTTATTTAAAGCCTTGTTAAAACAATCTCTGCAGAGAGGTTCGTAAGCATCTTTTTCGCCCAATAAAACCAACGTATTTTGGGTTGTAATTCGATGAGAGTGATTAGCCAAAGCACCGCAATGCATGCAAATAGCATGAACTTTAGTCACATATTCGGCAATAGCCATTAAAGCGGGCATAGGGCCAAAAGGATTACCTAAATAATCCTGATCTAACCCGGCTATAATAACCCTAATACCATTACCAGCCAAAGTTTGGCAAACATTTACTATTTCAGTATCAAAAAGCTGAGCCTCATCTATACCCACCACATCTACATCGTTGGCATACAATAATATTTGAGAAG
>JBIICS010000090.1:0-11668 GCA_044238735.1 Bacteroidia bacterium | reverse complement strand
CATCAGGCCCATCAGGTAACTTAAATGCATTATCAAACAATTCTTGAGCAATTTCATCGTTTTGTCGGATATAAGAAACTGAACCACCTTTACAACCGTTGTAAGAACCGGATCGTCCCCATATTACACCGACAGTTATATAGTTAACTGCACCGGGTTGAAGAGTAAAAGGACCTGCTGATTGTAAAAAACGTCTGTCGGCCGGTGTTGCCGTTTCACACCATGGAGTACTTGGCTTTGGATTGGCGCAATCACCACCTAATCCCCAGCCGTATTTTTGGTCAGAATCACCAGGAAACATAAAATTACAAACAGGTCCGGCACCACCACCATTTATCCATCCGTCCACTCCATTATAGACCATTGGAGTTCCATCTTTCCATAGTCCTTTTAAATAGCCATAAAAATGTGGACCAATCTCTGGATTACCAATAGGAGAGAAATCATTATTGTAGTATACAAATTTACTCATGATAATTTGTTCGTTGGGTTCATCTACAATACAATCGCGATCGTTATCTACACCATCGTTCGCATCTGCGATAGGACCTTGAAAGAAATCTACCCCTAATGCAGGAGGGTTTAATCCATATCCAGCTGCATTTTCATCATTAGGATCACCATTATAAACATAGCCAAAACCTTTTTCTACATCACAACCCACCCAGTCATCCTGGTAATTTCCTAAATCAGGATCCACCCACTGACCGAAATATGTTTTTTCTAGTTTAGTTGAAGAACGATTAAAAATTTTATAACGGTAGAACGTCATATTATTAATTTCATCGTTAGTTTGAAAACCAAAAGCCTGAGCATGGATTTCCAAACCGATAGGTACCCCTTGCGTTTCGGAATGTATATTTCCTTTATCATTAAAAACCCACCATAACGTTTCATCTCCAAATAAAATATTTCCTAGTCCTTGGGAACCATCAAAGTCGTAAAATGGATAATCACCACTCTCATCTGGCTTATATCGAGTATCTCCATCTTTATCAAAGAATGGAGCCAGGTATAAATCTTCACCTTTGGCAGCATCACCATTTCCTGGCCAATTTTTAATATCTCCACTTGCATCACCTCCGCCACGGAAATTTGCTACATCAGCTTTTGAGGCTCTAAAATGCTTATCAAAATCATTACATCTGGAATTCTCAATAGATACCGTATTTAAATTTAAAGGGCCTGGCCAAAAATCATTACCGGTTTGACGGTATGTCATTGCCGCCACTTTTAAGGTACCCGTACCTTCTTCCAACCCCCCTATCCACAGAGCACCGGCAAATAAAGAATGTCGGTTACTTCCTTTAGGTATCTCATATCTTCCGTTGGTTAAGTCCCACCACATATCTCCACCTGCCAAAATAGTGGTTCTAACATTATTTATGGCCAAAACCGATTGAGCTCGGGCCGGAGTACAAGGTTCAGCTAAAGTGCCAGCAGGTGCAGCTGGTGCAGCCATTTTATTGCGTGACACATTTTCTCGAGCAAACAGAGAACCTGTCAGAAAAACTGAAGCTAAAGTGAGATTTAAAATTTTATTATTTAACATATCAAACTAATTTCAAATTAATATTAAAAATCTAAGCTAAGTCCAATTCTCGTACGACGAGGAATTGAAAAGTTACCCGGATTAGCCAAATGTACATTATACATATCAATAAATGACTGACGGCTAGCAACTTGAGAAAGCTGTTGTTGAGCAATTGCAGAACTTAAATAACCATCATCGGTAGGATCACCTGTAGCTCTGTATACGTTTAAAACATTTTTAGTATTTAATAAATTCAATACCTGTAGATATACATTTAATCTTTTTTTAGAACGAACTCCCTCCTCGTTCTTCTTACCGATAGCTAACATAAAATTTTTGTCAACACGCAAATCGAAACGAACTTGCCAAGGTTTACGAGCACCGTTAATGCTACCTTGTAGAATAGGGTTATTTCCTTGTACACCTGAAAACTGGGTAGGAACAATATTAGATTGACCGGAATAAGGGGTTCCTGAACCAGCTCTACCTGTAATATTGAAACCAGCATCAGCAAATATTTGTTTACCGAATAATACAGGGCCATTATAAGCAGCGCCTTGATCGTAACGGAAATCGAAATTTCCTACAATTTGATGACGCTGATCGAAATCTAACGGAATAGTACTTCTTAAGTTAGGATTACCTGAAGCAATTAAATTAGCACCAGAAGTTGAACTAGATCCGGTACCATCCGCAAACTGCAACGTATAACTAAAGTTCATGGATACGTTACCCATACGGCGTAAATCATAGGTAGCAGACAAGCCTTTAACTGTTCCGAAATCTATATTAGCAAATGTTTGATATTGGATTGGGTATGCATTGTAAAGAAATACGGTTTGAATCAAGTTACGTAATTCGCGATAAAATGCGGTTATAGTTAAAGCCGAACTCTTGCTTTCGTTCAATATTTGAGAAAAACCCAATTCATAATCTACTGTTCTCTCAGGAAGCAATCCAGGATTATTTAAAACACCGCCTACACTATTTTGAATATTATAATAGTCAAATGGGTCATTTCGAAGAGCATTGGGAGGACGTTGAGTTAACACATCATAATGGGCGAAGAAGTTAGCCACATCCGATATAGGGAATGAAAAAGCAATACGTGGCATTAAATTTAATTGAGGCGTATAGTCTTTAAATCCTGCAGAGGTTAAATCTTTTGTTGGATTTTGAGATTTATCTGGATCAACCAAGAAAGGATAAAGTCTACCGGTTGAAGTTAAAGTGGAAGGATCGATAACTTCAATACCTTGAGTGTTATACCATTTAGGAAATGCACCAGTACTGGCATCTCTATATCCAACTATATTGGAGGCAGAGGGATTACTTGGGTCAGATACATAAACCACAAAATCATCCCCAAGATTTTCAGGTGCTTCAAACTTGGCATCGTCAGCTTTAAGGTCTTTGATTGTTTTAGTAGGATATAGAGAAAATATATCTTTTAACATAGATTGATTAGCATCAAAACGATCCAAACGAAGACCTACGTTAAATTTTATATCCTTAAAATCGAATTTGTCCTGAATATAGCCTGCCATGTAGATTGGACGGAACGATCCAATTTCTCTGGTGAAATTACCAGCATCATTCTTTTTAGTAAAGAAATCATCCCAAGATGGACGAGCCTTATTAGATATTTTATTGCCGTATAAATCATAACCAAAACCAGAAGAAATACCATTAATTAAAAGTTCATCTTGAGAAAACATATTTAAATTAAAGGTATTCGGATCCATAGCATCAATATTTAAGATATCTGTTTCTCCGGCCCCGATTTTTTCACGTAATTTTTTATCGAAATACGATTGAGTAGAAGCATCTGCTTTATATGGATGATCGTAATAAGCTATTGTTCCACTCAATGCTTCATTGTATATTCTTACGCTTGTATCCAAGGAGATATGGGTGTTGGTTAACTGACGCATGATAGTCCATAAGGATAAGGCGGAAACACCCCACTGCCTATCGTCACGTTGTTCGTATTCAAAACCAAACTGTATAGCATGTTTCTTCTTTAAGTCGAAGTTAAAGTTAGCAAAGGCACGGAATTGAGAGTTATCTGTAACATTATAACCACCATATTGGCGACCTGTGTTATTCCATAGGGCATAAACGTTATTTTGGTTTAAACGATCTCCATTTCTTAAAGCGCCGTTAATCGCTACTAAGTCCAAAGCAGAAGGTCTACCTTGGAATTGATAAATTGATTTATCTTCTATATAATCAAAGTAATTAGAAGTGTAATTAGCGGATAAAGCATTTAACTCAGATCTAGTAAATGTTATAGAGGTATCTTGGTAACCGGCCAGTTCATAATATTTAATAGTGTTTCCATCAGCAACCGGAGTATAGATTGGTCTGTATTGCATATCAAATTTACCGATGTAACCATAGTTGAATAATCTGTCACGATGGTGGAAACTTTCAGTAACAGAATTAAATTTTTGGTAACCGGCCTGCACAGTATAATATGCGTTGGAAATGATGGAGGAAGATTTTTCATCTGAACTTCCAATATTTAATTTTTGAGTAACTCGACCATACAAGCGCCAAGTATTTTGAGTACTTAATGGATTATTTTTAGAATTAAAAAGAGCATAATTATAAACAAAGTCTCTACTTTGAACATAATCGATATTACCACCAACTGTAAAGTTTAAATCTTTGATAGGAGAATAATCAAGTTTACCACTTAAACGGAATGTGTTTTGACGAACATTTTGACGTGCTTTAATTTTTTCCAAATCATTCATTTGAACAAATTCAGCTGATTTTGCAGAACCTGAACCGTTTGGATTTTTAATTAATGGATTTCTTTCTAAAGCTGCCAATGTATCGCTTAAAATTCTGTAGCTTCCAATTGCTGAAGGATCAGGATCTTTTTCGGTAAAAGCCTCACCCGAAAGGAAGTATCCCAAAACAGGACGTTTAATACCTGTTACAGTATCCTTTTTGGCTACTATAGGACCACCTAAGCTCCAACCTATAAAATTGTAACCATATGCATCTGTTGCCTCGGAGGTAATAGCCTCAACACCACCAAAAAACTGACCAGAAGGTCCGCGAGTAGTAATGGTAATAACACCACCAGTAGCTTCACCGTATTGTGCAGGTAAACCACCCGTTACAACCGAAATTTGCTCAACGGCCTGTTGCGGGATACCTGAAGAACCACGAACACGTTCTCCATCGATATAATAATCTGTAGCATCCGAACGAGAACCACGAACATTTAAATCAGCACCTTCATCACTTTGAAATACCCCTGCAGTAGTAGAGGCAACTGAAGCAATATTTTTGGTAGCCATTGAATTATACTTAGCACGGTCAACGGTTCCACCAGATTTAGTATCTGGGTCAATCAAAGGAACTTTATATTCCGTAATTACAACTTCTTTTAAGTCTGTAGCTGTTGTTAATTCAAAATTTTGATTGGTTGTTTTATCCGCAGTAATACGAACGTTATTAACCTGAGCAGGAGAATATCCTACATAAGATGCTTTTAAATTATAGGCACCAGGAGGAATCGGTTTGATTGTATATTCACCATCGATGTCCGTTTGAACTGCTGCAACTACAGACCCACCAGACAAGAGTGTAACACTCGCAAACGGTATAGTTTCATTAGTTGCTTTGTCAATTACTTTTCCTTTTAAAGCCCCTGTTTGAGCGAGGGCTACAGAGCTTAATGCGATTGCAAATAAAAAGGTAAATATTCTTTTAACCATAATAAGTTTGGCTTTAATTCCTTAAATTCTTACCCCGCTAAAGTAAACATTTATAAAAAATTAACAAACATTTGCTATACTTTTTAATCAATTGTAAATAATTGTTAATGAAATAGTTGTAAATTAATTAACAATTAAAAAAATATTAGCTGTATGCCGAAAGAAAATTTGGGGCAATTTCCTGGCATTATGCAATTAGCGCTTTTTCTTTCTAAAACGAGCTTCCAATCTTTCCAAAAAAGGAGGCTTTTCGTTGGCGTTAACCCTATCGGCCTTTTTTTTATTCTTTTTCATGCGCTTACGAGTTTCTTTCTTCTGAATCATTTCATGTCTTTTCTTCCCTAATTCAATAGCCTCTAATTCTTCCTGCTTTAACTCTTCTTTTTTTTGGTCAGCACTTTTTTGCTTTTCATCAGCATTTTTGCCTTTTATTTGAGCATTTACAATAAGAGGCACCGTTAGAAATAAGCAAAAGAATATAAGTAACTTTGAAATCATTTTTTTATTCATCATGTGCAAAAATAAATTTTTAATTATTTCAATCTTAACAATAGTTATGCTTTTTGTTTCGTGCAGAAGAAACAACGACGATTATGTTCCAAATGTGCCGGTTAATATTACCATTTATCCCAGTAATCCACAATATTTCAGATTAAGCACTATTGGAGGTTGGGCTTATGTAAATGGAGGAGTTAGGGGGATTGTAGTTTACAGAAAATCAATTAACGATTTTTCTGCATACGATAGAAATTGCTCCTATCAACCTATGAATTCCTGCTCTACAGTTGAGGTTGATTCAAGCACCAATGTATATAGTGTTTGCTTATGTTGCAGTAGTAAGTTTGTTCTAACAGATGGTTCAGTTGCTCAGGGGCCGGCTGTTCAACCTCTTCGTCCATACCGAACATTTTTTGATGGTAATGCTTTGCAGATTAGTAACTAAGTAGTAGTTGATAGTTGATAGTTGATAGTTGATAGTTGATAGTTGATAGTTGATAGTTGATAGTTGGTAGTTGGTAGTTGGTAGTTGGTAGTTGGTAGTTGGTAGTTAGGAGTAAATAATAGATTATTAAGTATTCTTTTAATAATGATGAACTAGTTACTAGCAACTAACTACTAAATTAAGATTTCTTAATATTCAGAATTTCAGTTAAAGCGTCTACCCAAAAATCTTCTGAGTTTAAACTTTCTACCAATTGCACTTTTTCGCCTCCATGTTCTTTAAATAGTTCATCGTACTCTACACCAATTTCATGAATCGTTTCCAGACAATCGGCTACAAAAGCAGGAGAAAAAATCAGTAGTTTTTTAAAACCTTCTTTAGCCTTTTCCTCAATAACAAAATCAGAATACGGTTTTATCCAGGGGTCCCTACCTAAACGCGATTGGAATGAAACTGAATGCTTTTCGTTAGGGATGTTTAAAGCATTAGCAATTAATCGCGTTGTTTCGAAACAGGAGGCACGATAGCACTGATGATTTTTTTCACTTAAAACCGCACAACAATCTACAGTTTTTAGACAATGATTACACTCATCTCCTTTTTTTAAGTGGCGCTCCGGCAAGCCGTGATAACTAAACAAAACATGATCGTAATTTTCATGATTATATCTTGATCCAATTTTTTTCCAACACGCTATAAATGCAGGATGGTTATAAAAAGAATTTACAACTTCAACATCCGGCATCGTAAGCCATGATTTAATATGACTATAAACGACTTCCATACTGGAACCGTTAGAAGAAGAAGCATACTGAGGATAAAGAGGGATTACGATAAGTTTCTTTAAATTTTGTTTTTTAAGCCTGTCCATTGCCTGGATAATCGATGGATTTCCATATCGCATTCCCATATCCACCACATAATTTTCGGTCACTTTTTCTTGCAATTTATTTTTAAGGTTTTGAGTATGAAATAAAAGTGGAGATCCATCACTAGTCCATATTTCCTTGTAAAGTTTAGCCGACTTGGGGGCCCTGAATGGGATTATAATTAAATTAACCAGCAATAATCTGGCAATTGGATGAATATCAATTACGCGTGGGTCGTTTAAAAATTCTTTGAGATAAACTCTTACATCGCGAGTTGCATAGCTGTCGGGCGTACCCAGATTAATCAGTAAAATACCGGTCTTTAATTTATTCATGGCTCAAAAATAATCATACTAACACTTTAAACAACAATTAGTTTAAACTTTGGTATTGAAGTAATCGAATACAAAAGGCAAATGATAATTAATTAATCTTATTTTTGATAATTAAATGATTTTATTTTACATTTGTATCGAACCAAAAAAAACAATCATGTCTTTTTTATCAGGAAACTTAAAACTATTACGCAAGCGTAAGGGTAAGACCCAAGAGGAAGCTGCGTTAGAAATGGGTACTAAAAGAGTAAGCATCAATAGCTACGAGAACGGCATTGCAGAGCCCACTATTGAAACTTTACTTAAGATATCCGATTATTATAAAATCAGTTTAGATACTGTCTTACGAGTTGATTTAGGAAGCCTATCCGAGATTCAATTAAAAGAGATAGAAGGCGGATATGATACTTTTATAAAGGGCACTAAATTAAGGGTTTTAGCCACTACTGTAAACAACAACGACCGCGAAAATGTGGAATTAGTGCCATTAAAAGCCAAGGCAGGCTATACGGCAGGGTATAATGACCCTCAGTTTATCTCGGGTTTACCTACATTTCAGCTACCCTTTTTATCCAGGGAACGAAAATACAGGACATTTCAGATAGAGGGCGACAGTATGTTGCCGATACCCGATAAATCTTATGTGATTTGCGAGTATGTTGACAATTGGTACGATATAAAAGATGGCAATGCTTATGTTGTGTTAACAGAAAACGATGGGTTAGTATTTAAGGTGGCTTTTAATCACATTAAGAAAAATCGTTCGTTGTTACTAAAATCATTAAATCCAATTTACCACCCGTATGAGATTGAAATTAAAGATATTAAAGAAGTTTGGAAGTTTGTAAACTATATCAGTGGCGAATTACCTACAGAAGGTATGACCATGGAGGCCTTAGTTTCTACGGTTATGCAACTTAAAAATGACATGGATAGTTTCAGAAGAACAAAGAATTAAACAATAATTTGTTAAAAACCAGAAATTTTGTAACTTCGCGGTCCAATTTAATTTAATTAATCATGAAACAATACGAGACCGTTTTCATTTTGACTCCCGTTTTGTCTGAAGATCAGGCAAAGGAAGCGGCAGGAAAGTTTAAAGAACTTATTAAGAAAGCCGGAGGGGAATTAGTACACGAAGAGAATTGGGGCTTACGCAAACTGGCGTATCCCATTCAAAAAAAATCTTCTGGATTTTACTTTTTACTTGAATTTAAATCTGACGGTTCGTTAATAAACGAACTTGAAGTAGCATTTAAACGCGATGAGCGTATTATGCGATTCTTAACTGTATCATTAGATAAGCATGCAATTGCTTACAATGATAAAAAGAGAGCAGGTAAAATGGCCAAAAAACAATTAGCTAACGCTTAATAATTATTTAAACATGTCATCAGAAATAAGATATTTAAACCCTCCTACTGTAGAGGTTACTAAGAAAAAATACTGCCGTTTCAAAAAGAGCGGTATTAAATATATTGATTATAAAGACCCGAATTTCCTATTGAAATTTGTAAATGAGCAAGGTAAATTATTACCACGTCGCTTAACAGGAACTTCTTTAAAGTTTCAACGCAAAGTTTCTCAAGCGGTTAAAAGATCGCGCCATTTAGCGTTAATGCCATACGTAGCTGATTTATTAAAATAATTAGGGGTTTAACCAGTAAAAAAGATTTAAAATGGAAATTATATTAAAACAAGACGTTAAAAACCTAGGAGATAAGGATCAAATTGTTAAAGTAAGAAATGGTTATGCTTTAAACTATCTTATTCCAAGAGGTATGGCATTAGTGGCCAATGAATCAGCAAAAAAAGTTCACGCTGAAAACATGCGTCAACGTGCGCACAAAGAAGCAAAATTAAAAGAGCAAGCAGAAAAGAATGCTACCGCTCTTAATGGAATGCTAGTAAAAGTTGGGGCTAAAGCGGGTGAAAATGGAAAGATTTTTGGTTCGGTTACTTCTTTACAAATTGCGGATGCAATTAAGAAATTAGGTTATGATGTAGACAGAAAGAACGTTACGTTCGATGGTGATAACGTTAAACAACTTGGCACTTATACTGCGAAAGTTAAGTTACATCGCGAAGTAATAGTTGAAGTTAAATTTGAAGTTGTAGCTGAGTAATTTTAAGCACTATTCCCTTTATAAAGCCCGGTTTTATCCGGGCTTTTTATTTTAAAAAAATTGAATGAAATCAAACCACACTAAATCACTTGCCTTTATTTTTATTACTCTACTTATTGATTGTATTGGATTGGGTATTATAATCCCCGTAATGCCTGCTTTAATAAAAGAACTAACCGGTGGAAATATAAGTGATGCATCTGTTTATGGCGGATGGCTAACATTTGCATATGCCTTTATGCAATTCTTTTTTGCCCCTATCTTAGGTAACCTAAGCGATAAGTATGGCAGAAGACCTGTTCTGTTATTATCTATGCTTGGTCTAGGATTAGATTATATTTTCCTTTGCTTAGCGCCCAGTATTACCTGGCTTTTTATTGGGAGATTATTAGCGGGAATATGCGGTGCTAGTTTTACTACTGCAAATGCATTTATTTCAGATGTTAGTTCACCAGAAAAAAGAGCACAAAATTTTGGCTTAGTTGGCGCAGCATTTGGTTTAGGATTTATTATTGGTCCGGTATTGGGAGGATTAGTAAGTTCTTTCGGTTCTCGCCTACCCTTTCTGATAGCCGCAGGTTTATCGTTTTTGAACTTTATTTATGGTTTTTTTATTTTACCAGAATCACTAAGCATTGAAAACAGACGATCTTTTGATTGGAAAAAAGCGAATCCCATTGGTTCTCTTAAACATTTAAAAAAATATCCTGCTGTATTAGGTTTAATAGTAGCGATGACATTCGTATTTACTGCAGGACATGCACCACAAAGCACCTGGACCTATTTTACAATAGAAAAATTTAAATGGAACGAAACACAAGTTGGTTACTCGTTAGGTTTTGTTGGTTTAATGATTGCAATTGTGCAGGGCGGATTAATTCGTTTGATTATACCAAAGCTTGGACAGGTTAATGCATTATACACCGGATTAGTGATGTCTATTATTGGCTATTTATTATTTAGTTTAGCAAGTGAAGGCTGGATGATGTTTGCTTTTATGATTCCTTTTTCGTTAGGTGGAATATCAGGGCCAGCCATGCAGGGGATTATCTCGAACCAAGTGCCTAACAATGAACAAGGCGAATTACAAGGATCTATAACTAGTTTGATGAGTATAACGTCTATCATTGGACCGTTATTAATGACTAATATATTCGCTTTATTTACAAAAGATGTTTCAATAAATTACTTTCCGGGAGCACCTTTTTTAACGAGCGCCATTTTGGTAATAATAAGTTTGATACTCACTTCTATCACACTTAAAAAACTGAATAAATAATGACAATATAAAAAAGAAATAAAGAAACTATTTTAGATACTATTAATTAAGCATTAGTGAAGTTGAATTCAAGAAACTAATAAGCTAAATCTTCTATAAAAAAGAAAAAAACCACCGAGCCCACCCACTTAGCATCTACGTTTTTACACTCTCCAATTCGAGAGCCTTTAAAATAGATATCACCATCGGTTTCAACCTTTCCAATTCGGGTTCCATTTTTATACACATCTCCATCCGATTCTATTTGACCCACACGGGAACCATTCTTATAAACATCTCCATCACTTTCAATTTTACCTACCCTACTTCCGTTAACATATACATCGCCATCCGATTCTATTTGCCCTTTTCGAGAGCCGTTAATGTAAATATCACCGTCTTTTTCGATTTCTCCTTTACGAGACCCTTTTATATAAAGGCTTTGTGCCATAGTAGTTATTGATATAAAAAGAATTGATTGGATGAGTGCAATACGTATCATAGGTAATTGAATTTGTGCTAATCTAATTTACTAAAAAATTGTTTAGGGGTTAGTTTATAGTTTTGGGTTTATAGTTTTCATCACCCCGTTATTGCGGCCTCCGAGCCGCAATCTATTTAGGTTCTTTATTTAATTTGAGAACTTAATAGTATAGATCCCGGGTCAAGCCCGGGATGACGAAGTGGGGTTAAATATAGTACATGTCTAATTGATCAACGCACTCCGTCATTGCGGCCACCGAGCCGCAATCTATTTAGGTTCTTTATTTAATTTGAGAACTTAATAGTATAGATCCCGGGTCAAGCCCGGGATGACGAAGTGGGGTTAAATATAGTACATGTCTAATTGATCAACGCACTCCGTC
>JBIICS010000024.1:0-27253 GCA_044238735.1 Bacteroidia bacterium | reverse complement strand
ATCCGAAAAGGATAGTTTTTTTGAAGATGCCGCACGACTAATTGTTCAAACGCAACAAGGTTCAACCTCATTAATACAGCGCAAGTTAAAATTAGGATACAACCGGGCTGGTAGAATTATTGATCAGTTAGAGGCCGCCGGAATTGTGGGTCCATTTGAAGGAAGTAAAGCCCGACAAGTGTTAATAAAAGACGAAGCCAGTTTGGAACAGTTATTGAAAGATCTGTAACCAGTGATTAGTGATTAGTGATTAGTGAATTGATATAGAAATTAGAAATTAGAATAAAAACTAGCCCCAACATGAAAAAATTAATTCTTTTATTTATTGCCGTAAGTTTCGCAAATTACAACTACGCGCAGGATGCTAAAGCTAAAGCCATATTAGACGATTTAAGTAAAAATACTAAAACCTATAAATCAATATCCGCCTCTTTTAGTTTTGTTTCGGAAGATAAAAACAAAAAAGTGGGCGAAAAGCAAGATGGAAGTATTATTGTAAAAGGTACAAAATATAAAGTTGAAATTGCCGGACAAACTATTATTTGCGATGGTAAAACAATTTGGACCTATTTAAAAGAATCTAACGAAGTTCAAATCAATAATTTTGATCCAAATGAAAGTGAAGACAAAATTACCCCTACTAATATTTTTACTATTTACGAAAAAGGATTTAAATACGAATTTGAAAAAGAGGAAAGCGTAAAAGGGGTAATCACTCAAAAAATTAAATTATTTCCTAATGATCCCAAGAAGAAAAACTATCACACCGCAATATTATCCATAGATAAAGCAAAAAAACAAGTAACAGCTTTAAAGGTTTTAGGCAAGGATGGGAGTGTGAGCAACTATACGGTTAAAAAATTTACGGCCAACGCTGCTGTAGATGATAAAACTTTTTCCTTTAACAAAGCTTCTTTTCCAGGCATTGAAGTGATTGATTTAAGAGAATAATTTACTTTTTAGTAAACTTATCATCTGTTAACGCCTTTAAAAAGTCTTCCAAATCGCTCTTCTCCTCATCGGTTAAATGTAAAGGGGTTTCGAGTAAAGAGTCTCTGTTAATTGCTCCATTTACAAAAGCACCCGGATTATCATAATAATTAATAACTTCTTTTAACGTCTTAAACATACCATTATGCATGTATGGGGCTGTTATGGCCACATTCCTTAAACCGGGCACCTTAAATTTTCCTATATCCTCCGTTTTTTTGGTAAAATCAAAACGTCCTTTATCATTTAATTCTTTGCCATTATAAAGTCCAATGTTTTTAAAATCATCTTGTGTAAAATCGGGTCCGAAATGGCAATCGAAACACTTCCCCTTGCCTAAAAAAATTTTTCTCCCTCGTTTTTCAGCATCATTCATACCCTCGCCTTTACCGTTTAACTCCCTGTCGAACCGAGTATTGCTGGTTTCTAAGGTTTCTTCAAAAGCGGCAAGAGCATCGCCTAAGTTTTTTGCATTTACCTTTGATTTATAAAATTTCCTGAAGTATTTAGCATAATTAACATTTGAGTTTAAGCGCTTCAAAACCTCATCTATTGTATTCCCCATTTCGGCCGGATTTACAATAGGACCCAATGCCTGTTCGGCTAAATTTGCAGCCCTTCCATCGTAAAAGAGAGGTTCATGGCCTTTTAAATTCATAGCTGAAGGCGTATTTCGAGAGGTGAAATTATGGTTTATACCCAGGCTAAACGACAAGGTATCCGCAAATGCAAATTGAGGTTTATGGCACGAAGCACAACTAATCGAATAATCTTTGGAAAGAATATTATCAAAAAATAACAATTCGCCTAATTGAATTTTAGTTTGAGGCTCGATTTTACTTATGTTCTGGGTATTTTTATTACCAACAAAAGAAGCCAAAACAATAAACACACCAAACACCAGCAGAAGAAATATCGATTTCATTTTATACCATTTTTCGAAGCATAAAATTATTACTTTTGTGCACAAATTTTTACAAAATGAGAAGAATCATAATTGCTTGTAGTGTTTTTACATTGCTATTTTCTGTCTCCTGTAAAGAAGGCGCTAAAAAGGACGATAATTCTATAAATACTGATGTTATAAACAATCCTGCCAGCGCAAACGGGGAAACAAATACAGAAAATTTACCTAAGTTTAGTTTCGAAAAAGATACACATGACTTTGGTAGTATTGTGCAAGGAGAAAAAGTATCCTATTCGTTTAAATTTAAAAATACCGGAAAAAGCGATTTAGTTATCACTACTGCATCCGGCAGCTGCGGTTGTACAGTTCCCAACTATCCTAAAGAACCTATACCGGCAGGCGGAGAAGGCAAAATTGATGTGACTTTCGACAGTAATGGCAAACAAGGCAAACAGACTAAAACAGTTTCGCTAATTGCCAATACAATGCCCAATACCACAGTATTAACCATAACAGGCGAAGTAACAGTGCCTGAAAACAAACAATAAAATATGACAAATTTAAATTACGTAATGTTGCAAGCCGGGGGTGGCGCAGGATGGTCTAACATTATTATGATGGTGTTAGTAGTAGGTGTTTTCTATTTTTTCATGATCAGACCCCAGGCGCAAAAGGCAAAAAAACTAAAAGAATACCGCGAAAAACTTCAAAAAGGCGATAAAGTTGTAACTATTGGCGGAGCCCACGGCAAAGTAATAGATGTAACCGATAATATTGTTACACTAGAAGTAGATAATGGTGTTAAAATAAAATTTGACAAAACAGCTATTTCGATGGACAGTACCACGCAATTAGCAACAGAATCAAAATAATTTAAAGGGTAAGAAATCTTACCCTTTTTTTATGAATTGAATTGTTAAATTTATAGAGAATAATACTCGTACATATTAAAAGTTTCTTATTTAATACAAAACCATTTGGAAAAGAGTTTAATGGAAAGCTCAAGGTTTTTGTTTATTGTCTTCTAATTTCTATTATACTCTGGATACTAATTGTTTTCTCAAAAGAATACACCTTAGATTACACAATACCGGTTAAATATTCTAACTATCCAAGTGGTAAAGTGGTATCAAGCAACTTGCCCGATAAATTTAAATTATCTGTTAAAGGAACCGGATTTAATTTATTCTTTTTCGGCTTAAACTACGATAATAAGATATTAAACGTAGACATCAGTAAATCGCGATTTAACCCCTATTATAACGATTATACTTTTGATACTAAACAAAGTGCAGATAGCTTAGCTAAACAATTACACCGCGAATTGCATATTGTAAAACTTAATCCTGAAAACATCACATTTAAAGTTAAAAATAAATCTTACAAACTCATCCCCGTAAAACTTAATGCCCTTATTAGTTATGCAAATCAATTTCAACTAAATGGAAACATTTCCCTTAGTCCTTCCCTTATTGAAATATCGGGCGACTCTATCGAGTTACTAAATATTAAAGAAATTGAAACAGAATCTGTCATTTTAAGAAATCTTAATAAATCCGTTTCGAAAAGTATCAAGATTAAATCGCCGGTTGGTGTAAATTCCATTCAGATTGAGGATCCTTCCGTAATTTTAAATATACCGGTTGAAAAATTCACTGAGGCTAGTTTGCAAACCAGTATAGCCGTAGATAATGTTCCTGTAGGTTTTATTATCAAAACGTTTCCCGACCAAGTAAAACTAACTTATCAAGTATCACTCAGTCGCTACAACAGCATAAAAGAAAAGATGTTTAATGTGAGAGCAGACTACAACCAATTAAAGAACGAAACAGGTAACAAGTTAAAAGTTAACATAGTAAAAACTCCGGAATACATTAGAAACGCCAGAATTGAACCTGATAAAGTTGAATATATCTTAAAAAAATTATAATGCTTACAGTTGGTTTAACAGGCGGTATTGGTTCAGGAAAAACTACGATTGCAAATTTTTTTAAACTTTTAGGAATTCCAGTTTATAATTCGGATATCCGTGCCAAGCAAGTTGTTGCTGAAAACCCAGCTTTAAAACAAGAAATTATTAAACATTTTGGTCCTGATTCTTATTTAAATAACCAATACAACACAAAATATATCAGTAGTATAGTTTTTAATAATTCCCAAAAACTGGATTTATTAAACAGCATTATTCATCCTGCTGTAGTTGAAGATTTCAATAACTGGAAAAACAAACAAAACAGTAAATACGTTATAAAAGAAGCTGCCATTTTATTTGAAAGTGGCACCTATTTATCATGCGATAAAATAATAACTATAACCGCACCTTTTGAGGATAAGATCAAACGAATTATTATACGTGACAATTCCGGCGAAGAGGAGATTACAAGAAGAATCAAGAGTCAGTTGAGTGATGAAGAAAAAGTAAAACGGTCTGATTATACCCTCAATAATGATAATTATGAGTTATTAATTCCACATATTTTAAAAATACATGAAAGTATTATCGGCAGCACAAATTAGAGAAGCAGACAAACAAACCATTTTAAACGAACCCATAACTTCGCTTAATTTGATGGAAAGAGCCGCTACTAAATGCTCTTCTTGGATAACAGAAAAACTGCCCGAATCTAAAAACTACATTGTTATTTGTGGCCCTGGCAATAATGGCGGAGATGGATTAGCTATTGCCCGAATGTTATGGCATTATCAAAAATCAGTTACCGTTTATTATTGCAATATAAACCAGGTGTTTTCTGTTGATTTTAGTTCAAATAAAATTCGATTGGAGAAGGAAACAGATATTAAACCTACAGAGCTCAACGAGAACAATCAAACAATTTTATTTGAAGAAAACGCGGTAATTATTGATTGTATTTTGGGTAGTGGATTAAACAGGAAAACGGAAGGATGGATTTCAGATTTAATAAAAGAACTAAATCAATTAAATACCTTAAAGATTTCCATTGATATACCCAGTGGATTATTTGCTGATGATACCAACCATATAAATGGCGATGAGGTAATTTTTAAAGCTGATTATACCCTAACATTTCAATTACCCAAGTTAAGTTTACTCTTACCAGAAGGAATTTATTACGCCGGAGAGTTTATTATACTTTCTATTGGTTTGGACTACCAATACATTAACAAAGCCGAGAGCTCATTTTTTTTTATACAAGAAGATAGTGCCAGACAGTTAATTAAAAAAAGACCAATTACCGGTCATAAAGGAACTTTTGGACACGCATACTTAATAGGCGGCAGCGCCGGCTTCGCCGGCGCTGCCGCACTCTGCTCCAAAGCAGCTATAAAAAGCGGCTGTGGTTTAGTAACTACCGAAACTGCATTAGATAATGATGTATGCATACTAAATTATGCCCCCGAAATTATGGTACAAACAGGAGATAAACGTTCCTATCCTTCTCAAATAAATCCACCAGCCAAAACTTCAGCAATTGGTATTGGGCCCGGTATAGGAAATTCAAAAGAAACTAACTCCTTACTTAAGCTACTCTTAAATAAATGGAACGGTCCGCTGGTTTTAGATGCAGATGCTCTAAATGTTATAGCAGATGACCCAACTTTAC
Source organism: Bacteroidia bacterium (assembly GCA_044238735.1). GTDB lineage: Bacteria > Bacteroidota > Bacteroidia > UBA4408 > UBA4408 > JBIICS01. The sequence goes on along the minus strand of JBIICS010000024.1, from coordinate 21,772 downwards.
TTTCTTTTATACCGACCGGAAGCATTTTAACACCTCATCCCGGAGAATTTGACCGACTTTTTAATTTAAAAAATCCCCTGGGTATAGAGCGTTTAAGAAAACAAATCGAGATGAGTACCAAATATTCCATTTACATCCTTTTAAAAGGATACCGAACCAGTATTTCATCACCTAAAGGAAGAGTATATTTCAATTCAACAGGAAACAATGGAATGGCCACTGCAGGGTGTGGAGACGTACTTACCGGAATTATCACTTCGCTTGTTGCACAGGGATATTATCCTTTAGAAGCCTGTATCTTGGGCACATACATTCATGGATTATCGGGCGATATTGCTTTAAATGAACAATCGGAAGAGAGCCTGACTGCAAGCGAATTAATTAACAATTTGGGGAAAGCATTTAAAAAATTAAAAGCTTAATTTTTTTAATATACACTCATGAAATCTATTTTAGAAAACAAACACTACTTCTATTTATTACTAGCTATTGCCGGTGGTGGAATCACGTTTTATTATGCAATGGCTGGCGTAATGGAAAATAATGGTGCTTTTAATGTAGTTGACTTTATATCGAGTACCTGGATTGATAATTATTATGCTAAAAGTTTAAGCATGGACTTTTGGACAGGAGCAATCGCCGGTACAACATTTATGATTTGGGAAGGTATTCGTATTAAAATGAAACGAATTGGATTATTTATTGCACTTAGTTTTTTGGTTGCCTTTGCCTTTGGATTCCCTCTGTTTTTGTACTTCAGAGAATTACACTTAAAAATAATCCACAAACCAGATTAGTCTATAATTAGTGAAATTTTTTTTCAATAAAAAGGCAAATTTTCGGATATTTGACCAAACAAAAAATAAGATGTCAGCAAACAGAGGAGTGATTACATTAGGACAGTTTATAATAGAACGTCAGAACGATTTCCCATACGCTAAAGGCGAATTATCTCGACTGTTAAGAGATATTGGCATAGCCTCTAAAATTGTAAACCGTTCGGTTAATAAAGCCGGATTAGCTGATATTTTGGGTGAAGCAGGCACAACCAATGTTCAAGGCGAAGAAGTTAAAAAACTGGATATGTTTGCCAATGATCAGTTTATTGCCGCACTGGCAGCCGGTGGCGAATGCGCCGCAATAGCCTCGGAAGAAAACGATGATATTATACAAATTACCAGTAAAGTTGCAAAAGAGGCTAAATACGTTGTAGCCATGGATCCTTTAGACGGCTCTTCCAATATTGATGTAAATGTAAGTATTGGAACAATTTTTAGTATTTACAGAAGAATCAGCCCTGTTGGATCACCCGTTAACAAAGAGGACTTTTGCCAAAAAGGAGCCAACCAGGTAGCCGCAGGTTATGTTTTATATGGATCCTCTACCGTTTTAGTTTATACAACCGGCCGAGGTGTTAATGGTTTTACCTTAGACCCCTCTATTGGGGAGTTCTGTCTTTCACACCCCGACTTACAAGCTCCGGTTGAAGGTTCTATATATTCTACCAATCAAGGTAATTTTGCAAAATTTCCAGAAGGTGTACGTCAGTTTATTGCCTGGTGCCAAGAGGAAGACAAAGCCACTAAAAGACCTTATTCATTAAGATACATAGGTTCTTTGGTCGCCGATTTCCATAGAAATTTACTAAAAGGGGGTATTTTTATTTATCCTCCAACCCAAAAAGATGTTAATGGTAAATTGCGTTTGCTCTATGAATGCAAACCGCTGGCATTTATAATTGAACAAGCCGGCGGATCTGCTACAGACGGCAGAGGAAACAGAATATTGGATATAGAACCCAACGATATTCATCAACGGGTTCCGTTGTACATTGGATCCAAAAATCTGGTAAGTAAAGCAGAAACCTTTATGAAGTCGCACGCTAACATAACTGTATAACTTTAAGCCGCGTAAGCGGCTTTTTTATTGCATATAAATGAAATTGAAAACCCTACTCTTTTGTTTAATTTACCTAAACACGTTATTTGCCGGCACCACAATTAACAAAAGTTTTATTTATGGCGGATTAAACAGAAGCTACCTCATTTATATACCTAATACTTACCAAGCAAATGGTCCTTTGGTTCCTTTAATTATTAATCTTCACGGATATACTCAAACTGCTCAAATGCAGCAAGACTATACTAACTTTATGACAATAGCCGACACAGCCGGTTTTATAATGGTATTACCGCAGGGAACAAACGATAATCAAGGTCAGCCTTTTTGGAATGCGTTTTTAAATCCACTTCTCGTGGATGATTTAGGCTTTATCTCAGCACTAATTGATACAATTAAAACAAATTACAAAATAAATACAGATCAGGTATACGCAACCGGATTAAGTAATGGGGGCTTTATGAGTCATGTTTTGGCTTGTAAGCTAAGTAATAAAATAGCCGCCGTTGCTTCTGTAGCCGGCACATTTTATTCGGCCCAGTATCCCTATAATACAAATAAAGCAATGCCTGTAATGCATATACACGGCACCTCAGACCCAACAGTTCCCTTTTATGGAGGTAGTGGAATGGTAAGTGCAGATACTACAGTTGCCTTTTGGGTAAAAAAAAATCAGTGTAATCCTTCACCTGTTTTTACTGCTATCGCAAATACCAACACACTCGACGGCTGCACGGCTGAACACTATGTATATAAAAACGGTTTAAACAACTCTTCTGTTGAGTTTTATAAGATAATTTCAGGTGCCCACACGTGGCCCGGTTCACCCTATACTATTGGAACTACAAACCAAGATATTAATGCGTCTAAAGAAATATGGAGATTTTTTCGTCAATATTCGTTGGATAACGCAAATTCATTATTGAAAAACAATAAAACTGAAAGTAGTTTTAATTTTTTCAATAATACACTATGTTTTAAAAATATTGAAAAAAGAATGATATTAATATTTAATTTAAATGGACAAGAATGCTTAAAAACCAACTCCAATGAACGTTATATAAATTTAAAATTTCTACCACAAGGACTATATATCATTAAAGTAAAAGCAGATAATCAAAACGATTATGAAGTAAACAAAATTGCAATTAGTGAATAAAATTACTCCACCAAAAATTTAGCATTAACGATTTTACTCTGATGCTGAAGCCTTAAAGTATAAATACCTTTACTTAAATTAAGACTTCGTAAATCCAAGATTGAATGATCATTCAATAAAACACCGTTATAAACAACCTGACCAATAGCATTTACAACAGTATAGCTAATTTTAGCATATCCGTTCCATTTAATTGTTAAACTCTCTTTAGCAGGGACAGGAAAAATCTCCATTAAATCAGGACCATTAAACGAACCAGCTGATGTAAGATTTTGAATGCTAATTAACATAGAATCACTTGTGGTATTTCCATTACAATCGCTTGCTGTTATTTTAAGATAATAATTACCATCGCCATATAAAGCAGTATTAAATAAATGAAGACGATCGGTTGATTTAACAGTATCGTTTCCAAGAGAATTGCTAATAATGTGATAAAAATCGCGCGTATTATAATTACCTACAGAGTGACATTCAAAGGAAGAATCGCGATTATAGATTGTATAAAGCACATTAAATGTGTAGTTATTAGAAAAATAAGTATCGATAGGAAAATCAAAATTATATGAAGCCGTATCAAAAATTACCTGCTGGTTGTTAGCATTTATGAGAGAATACCTGATTGAACAAACATCAACATCCCAATTACTATTGATATGATCGTAAAATTTGGAGATAATTCGAACAGAATCATGCAAATTGGAGGGGTCTTGGTAATTCCCATTTAAATCTCGAAACGAAAATTTCTCACCCGGTCTGGTATCCTGAAAAACTGGTTTTGAAGTATCTGTTTGATTAGTAATATCGGGCAAAACATTGTTAAATGTCCACCAACTTCCAGTCCAAGTTGCACCCTCATCTTTTATTCTGGAAAAGTGAATATGATCAAAACCATTAACTGGCCAAGGAACAACTGTACCGATAAAATCATCTTTATAAACAGTATCCCCTACAATAAACGGGATAGAGGTTTGATCGAGATGAGCATATAGATAACCCGGAGTTTCAACCGATTCATTATTATATGCAATTGCCATGCGCCAATAAATGGCTCCGCCTGTTGTAAGAATTGCCTTTACAATTCCATCTTTAACTGAATAAACTTCCTGATTGGGTGAACCCAGCATATCAACACCTGGATGTAAATACGGATTACCCCCATAATCTTGAATTTCACCATAACTATTCCCTACCGGGAAACCGTTAGTACCATTAGAATGATAAACCCAGGGAATTGAATCGTGATTTGTATTTGATTGACTAGAGAAAACTCTATAATCCTTATAACCCTCCCCTATTTTTAGGCTCACTGTATCTTTTTTAAATTTTGTAATTTCTTCATTTAATTTACACAATTCAAAAACAAACTCACCGTTCTTTCTTGTCCGCTTAACATAAAAAAGCTGATTGGTAACTCTTCTAATCTCAAATACTATCCCCTCTTTTATATTAAGGATATTAGTAAGAATTAAATCACTATCAATTTTATATATTCCCCTTCGAGTTGATATATATATATCCTTATTAAAGCATATCACATCCAATGGTGATTCCTTTAAAAAAAAATCTTTATCCTTATACCTCACTAATAAGGATTCTTTTTCAGAAACAACATTACCTTGATCATCAACACCGAAAACGGCCGAACAAGCAGGAAACAAGGTAAATTTAAAACTCTTTAGATTTAGAACCTTTATAAATCCTTTACAGAAGAAGGCCGCATAAAGCTTATTGCGGCTAGTCTTCAAATTAACAACCTGATACTCCTCGCTAGAAAACAGGCGTTTACCATTTTTATTGTAAACATAAATCCAGGTAGGCATATTTTCGTAGGTTGTAACTGTAGTTAAATATGCATTTTCAATTTCAAATAAAGAATTTCCCTCTATTAATACATCTGACTTTAATTGGTAGAAATCGCGATGGTTTATTTTTTTAATCGGCATAGCTGATTGCGATAGAGAGGAGTCTATTATATGTCCGAATTTATTTAAGGATTGAGCACGTATAATACCCGTAAGCATTATAATAAAGGTGGCAGTTAAGAAAAATTTCATGTGATTTGCTAATAATTATCTAATATAAATATTGAAAATAGCTAAAATACAAACAACACAAAGAAAAATATACGAAGCTACTCGTCCCATACCTTAAGACCCTCTGAGCAGTTTTTACAAATACTAATTTCTTGACGCGATCTAATTAATTGCTCCCTAAATTGCTTGTATTTATTATTCTGCCAAATCAATTCAAAAGTTTGATCCTTTATATTCCCCATTTCAAACTGGGCATCCTTATCAAAACAACAAGGTAACACTTTGCCATCCCATGTAATTACACAACTATTCCAGAGTTTCCAGCACTTATTTAAGAGTGCATTCTTTATGTAATACTTACCATTATTACCCTTTTTGTATCTTGAATATTTATCGTTTTCCGGAATTAAAGCGTTTCCATTTTCAAAATCGTAAATCTGGGCCGTTTTAAGTTTTACTTGATCCACTCCAATTTTCTTTGCCAATTTTCTTAAGTCATTTATTTGATGTTCATTAGGTTTTACAACCAAAAACTGAAATACAATTTTGGGGAAAATTGAGTTTAATTCACGTTTAGCGTCAACCAGATTCTTTGTGCCTTCAATAACCTTGGTTAAAGTTCCACCCACCCTATATTGCTCATAAACTTCCTGACTCGAACCATCTATGGAAACAATTATTCGTTTTAATCCAGACCTAACTGTTTTTAAAGCAGTTTCTTTATTAAGAAAATGAGCATTTGTGGATGTTGAAGTAAAAATATAATTCTCATCTGCAATTTTTATCATTTCCAAGAAATCGGGATTTAAGTATGGTTCACCCTGAAAATAAAAAGTAAGGTATGCAGTAGTTTTATTTAATTGTTCAATTGATTTTTTAAATAATTCCATTTGTAACATACCGGTTGGTCGGGTAAAACTCCTTAAACCACTTGGGCATTCGGGGCATCTTAAATTGCAAGAAGTGGTAGGTTCTATACTAATACCTATAGGTTTACCCCATAGAATTGGACGTTTTAAAGAAGATGACAAATAAAAACTAATAAATACTTTAAAAGCATTGTAGAGTTTAATAAAGCTAAAATACTTTATCAAATAATATGTTTTATTTAACTTCAAGGTTTAAATTTAAGACTTAAATTTCATTTCAAAACCTTATTTCTTGGTATACTCATTTTTTAATATAAGTTGGATTCGGATTACTATTATCCTCAATTTATTACTCCTACAATCACTTATTTACGCTCAAAATTATACACTTACCGGAACCGTTAGCGATGAAAAAACAAAAGAATTATTAGCTTTTGTTAACCTCACCTATAACAATAAACAACTAGGCACTACAACAGATATTGATGGCAGATTTAAGATTGTTTCGAATGAAACCATTCAGTCGTTAAGTCTAAGTTATGTTGGTTATAAAAATAAAACCATTAAAATACCCGATGGTACTCTAAAAATCAATGTCCAGTTGGAACAATCCGAATTTTCACTAAACGAAGTAGTAATATTACCAGGAGAAAACCCTGCACATCGAATAATTAAAAAAGTGCAAAAAAACAAAGAACTTAATTCGCCTCAACAGTTACCATTTTACACCTATACTTCATACTCAAAATTAATTATGACTGCCCATCAGGATACAAGTAAGAATCCGGATTTAAATGATACCAGTTTCACAAAGGCAAAGAAATTTCTGGACAAACAACATCTTTTCTTAATTGAACAAGTAACAGAAAAAAAATTCAAACGGCCAGACAAGGAAACAGAAACTATATTAGCCGCAAGAGTTTCCGGTTTTCAGAACCCCTCATTCATCAGTCTTTTTACTCAATTAATGACCTTTGGTTTTTATAATGAAGTAATTTCCATATCCGATAAAGATTATATTAATCCGATAGCTTCGGGCACTTTCAACAAATACAGTTTTTTAATAGAGGATACTCTTTATGAAAATAAGGATTCCATTTATGTAATTTCTTTTAAACCTAAAAAAGGTAAAAACTTTGACGGCTTAAAGGGTTTACTCTATATTTCCACCAATAAATACGCTATTTGTAATGTAATAGCTCAACCTAATGAAGACCAGGATGGCACTACTATTAAAATTCAACAAAAATATGAATACATACAAAATACCCAATGGTTTCCAACTCAATTAAACAGTGACATCGTTTTTGGAAATGTTAAAATCAACAATTTTACAACAGTAGGTATCGGAAGAACATACGTGAAAGATATTAATCTAAATCCCGATTTAAAGCGAAAAGATTTTACTGAAACAGGAATTATTCAGGCGGAAGATGCTGCAAAAAAAAGTGATGAATTTTGGAATAAACATCGTCATGACTCGTTATCAGCAAAAGAACTACGAACCTATCAAATGATTGACAGTGTTGGGAAAAAACAAAAATTTGATCAAAAACTTAAAGTAGCTGAAATATTACTGTCTAATAAAATACGATGGAAAATTTTAGATTTTGATTTGGACAAATTCTTTAGTTACAATGATTTTGAGGGATTTAGAATGGGTGCATCATTAAATACAAACACTAAATTCTCGCGAATCTTTAGTCTTGGTGCCTATGGTGCTTTTGGCACTAACGACCGAGCTTTAAAATACGGAGCAAATCTTACTTTTCATTTAATTCCTTCACGATACTTATTTCTTAGAGCTTCGTTTACTCAAGACCTAACAGAAACAGGAGGAAGCAGTTTTTATAACACCGGACGCTTTAATGCCCTTAGTGATGATCTTCGAAAAATATTACTTGAACGAATGGATTCGTTAGAGAAATATGAAGTGTCATTGCATTTAAAACCATTCCATTACGCACGTATTAATTTATTCTTAAATCAACAATACCGCAGTTATACCCGGAATTATCTTTTCTATACTTCAAATGATTATTCTGCCCAATTAGTTAAACAAAATGTAATAACCGAAGCCGGAGCTCAACTTTATTATGCTTATGGCGAGAAACAGGTAAAATTTGGAAATTTTGAAATTACGCAACCCACCAATTACCCGGTGTTTTTTGTAAATTTTGTAAAGGGTTTTAATCAACTTTTTGAAGGACAACTTAATTATTGGAGAACCGATTTTAAGGCAGAAAAAAGCTTTAAAACAAAGTTTATTGGAAGAACTAATGTTCAATTATTGGCTGGCTATATTAATGGATTATTACCCTATAGTCTTTTGTACAACGGCCAAGGTTCAAATAAACGTACTCTCTCTGTTTCTGTAAACAATTCCTTCGAAACGATGCGAATGAATGAATTTGCCGCAAATCAATTTGCCTCCGTTTTTATTTTACACGATTTTGGACGCTTACTTTATAAGTCTAAACGATTTGAGCCGCGAATTGCAGTACGCTTAAATGCTGGTTTTGGGATGTTAAACAACCCAGACCAGCACAAAAACATAGCTTTAAAAGATTTTAGACGCGGATATTACGAAAGTGGTCTATTAATTAATTCAATTTTAAAATCTTCTTTTTCCAATTTAGGAGTTGGTGCATTTTACAGATTTGGCCCTTATAATACCGGTAGCTTCAATTATGATCTGACCATAAAATTAAGTTTAGGATTTAGCTTTTAAAATCTTATAAAACCCTAGACGAATAAATTTTACCTTCTGCATCTATTAAATGAATAAAAATTACACCGCCTGCATATTGGCTTAATACAAGATTTTCAGGAGATCCGTTATTAGACTCTACCAACATAGAACCCATTAATTTACCATTAATATCATAAGCAGTAATTTTTGCAGGAAATTGAGTTGAAGAATTAAAAAACATCTTTACCACATTATCGCTAATAGATGCTTTAAAAGAATTTGAACCCTGAAAAGTTCCTGCAGCTAATCCGGTACTCAAACTTTCATTAAAGGATTTTACAAAATAAAAGGTTGAATCACCTGCATCGTTAAAATTACTATTAGAAGCCAAAAATGTTCCATAAAAATTTACAGTGCCCGTACCTGCTGCCGGGGCCGTCCATTTAAAACTCCAAGTCGACTCGCCATTGGTAAAATTATTAGAGCTGGAAGTGTGTGTTATATACTTGGGATTGTTATCGGCAAATTTAGTTTGGTTAGAATTAATTAGAGTTCCTAACAAAGCGCCACTATTGGTTTGCGGACTAATTTCAAAACCTAATTTGGTATGCCCTCTTCTGGTGTAATTAAACGTAATATTATAAGTGGATCCGGGCGTATAACCGGAGGTAGGAATATCTGTGGTAAAAACAGGATTAATTAAGGTTGCAACTGGTCCACTATGACAATTAGTACATGTTTTAGCATCAGCTGGAGATTTAGTATAACCCGCAGGCGCTCCCGAACTTCTGGAATGAGATTGACCAGGAATAAAAAAAGTAGAAGCTATAATCGTAACAGCGGTTAAACCAACCAGATAAAAGGTAGATTGTTTCATTTATAAAATTATTAGTTTATGATTAAACGTTTAAATTATAGAATAGTTCAATACAAATTAATTTTTTTAATGTTTGGTTACGATGCAAAAGTCAGGTGCAAACAATAACCTTTATTTCTTAAATTAGGTGTTTAAATTTTTATTCAAAATGGCCGAATTTATTAATTCAGATACTAAACAAGGGCTTGCCCGAATTACCTTAAACAGACCGGACAAATTTAACAGTTTTAATCGTCAAATGGCTATCGAATTGCAGCAATCACTTGATAAGGCGGCTAACGACAAATCTGTGCGAGCAATCCTTTTAACTGGAAGCGGAAAGGCCTTTTGTGCCGGACAAGATTTAGCCGAAGCCATAGATCCAAACGGGCCTGGTATCGTTAAAATTGTGGAGGAAACCTATAATGCAACTATTAAACGGCTTAGACTAATTGAAAAACCGATTGTATGTGCAGTTAATGGAATAGCAGCTGGTGCGGGAGCCAATATTGCATTAGCTTGCGACATTGTAATTGCGGCAAAAAGCGCTGGATTTATTCAGGCTTTTTCTAAAATTGGCTTAATACCCGATAGCGGCGGAACCTATATATTACCGCGCTTAATAGGTTACCAAAAAGCTGCAGCCCTAATGTTTACCGGCGAAAAAGTTAGTGCTGAAGACGCTGAAAAAATGGGAATGATCTATAAATGGACAGATGACGAAAAGCTAGAAGAGGAATCCACAAAAATGGCCTTACAATTAGCTCAAATGCCTACAGTAGGAATTGGCCTTACTAAAAGATTATTAAACGAAAGCATGCATAATAGCTTGTTTGTTCAGCTTAACCGAGAAGGAGCTCTTCAAGCCGAAGCAGCTCAATCATTCGACCATAAAGAAGGGGTTAATGCATTTTTAGAAAAAAGAGCACCCCTATTTAAAGGAGAATAAATTAAGAATATAACCTAATGTATAAATTCAAAGCATGGTAATAGGAGTTATAGGTTCCGGAGCTATGGGATCTGGAATAGCACAAGTAAGCGCTTCAGCAGGACATAATGTAATTGTTTACGATAACAATAACGATCAACTGCACAAGGCAAAAGAAAATTTAGAAAATACCCTTAATAAACTTACTGAAAAAGGTAAAATAAATCCTGAACAGTCAAAAACCATATTAAACAACCATGTGTTTACCACAGATTTAAATTCTTTTAAAGAATGTGGTTTAATAATTGAAGCGATAGTTGAAAACATCAACATTAAAAAAGAATTATTTGAAAAATTAGAAAAAATTGTAAGCCCAGAATGTATTTTGGCCAGCAACACTTCTTCGTTGTCTATTGCATCCATTTCCTCTGCCTGCTCCAAACCCGAGAGATTTATTGGAATTCACTTCTTTAATCCCGCCCCATTAATGCCGCTGGTTGAAATTATTCCATCAATTTCAACTTCTGAAGAAATTGTTTTGCAATCAAAAAAAATAATTGACAGTTGGAAAAAAACAACTGTTATATGTAAAGATACTCCTGGTTTTATCGTTAATCGTGTAGCCCGTTCCTATTATGGAGAAGCCATTCGAATTGCTGAAGAAGGAATTGCTGATTACGCCACCATAGACTGGGCCATGAAACATTATGGTGGATTTAAAATGGGTCCTTTTGAATTAATGGATTTTATAGGAAATGATATCAATTACAAGGTTACCGAATCGGTATGGGAACAATTCTTTTACGACCCTCGCTTCAAACCATCTCTAACACAAAAAAGACTCTACGAATCAAATCGATTTGGAAGAAAAAGTGGAAAAGGCTATTACGATTATTCTCAACCCAATTTACCAAAAGCAAATGAAAATGAAGAACTTGGTACAGAAATTTTTAATCGAATAGTATGCATGCTTATTAATGAAGCAGTAGATAGCGTATACTTAAATGTAGCTTCGGCCAATGATATTGAAGTAGCCATGACTAAAGGTGTTAATTATCCCAAAGGACTCCTGATGTGGGGTCAAGAAATAGGTTGGCAGAAAATCCTAAACCAATTAAATAATTTATATAAATTATATGAGGAGGATCGTTATCGTGCCTCCGTTCTTTTAAAACAATTGGCACTAGATCTAAAAAAAATTGAACTGTAATGGAAGAAGAAAATAAAGACTTTAAACAGACCGAAAATAAAAACGAAATCGTTAAAGTATTTAAATTCAGCAACGATCAAGTGATGTTTGAATACGATGTCGCAGAGTTCTTTAAAGTTTCTGTTCAAGAATTACTGGATGTAGTTAAAAAAAATAGCGATCGTTTTCCGGATGATTTTTTATTGAATTTAACCCAACGTGAATACAACATACTTTGCACTGAATTCCCGAATTCAAATCTGACTAAACAAAATTATATTCCTTTAGGATTTACAGATAGTGGATTGGCTATGTTGAGTTGTTTTATAAATACTAATGAGGCAATTGATTATAATGTATCCGTTATTCGGATGTTTACAGATTTAAGTAGAACAAGCAGCGATGTTATGGCTATAGAGCAGAGAATAAATAGTATCGAAGTTCAAATGGCACAACAATTCGATGCTATGAATCAAGCACTGGACGGATTATGCCAAACTAATAATTTAAACAGAAATCCAATAGGCTTCAAATCAAAGAAAGATCATTAATGGAAAAATCATTAGCAAATAAAGTTGTAGATAAAATGTACAACAATGATCCTTTTAGTTTATGGTTAGGAATAAAACGAATGGAGGATGGAGCTGGAAAGTCAATTCTACAGATGGTTGTGAGAAAAGAAATGCTAAATGGATTTGGAATTGCCCACGGAGGAATCACCTATTCACTTGCCGATAGTGCTCTTGCCTTTGCCTCAAACGGACATGGTAAAATGAGCGTATCAATTGAAACTAGTATTAGCCATTTAACCCAAGTAAAAGAAGGAGATATTTTAACAACACACGTTGAAGAATTAAATTTGAGCAATAAAATTGGAACATATTTGATTATAATAGTAAACCAAATAAATGAAAAAGTCGCCATTTTTAAAGGCACTGTATACCGAACCGCTAAAGATTGGGATGTATAATGATTTCTGTAAACAACATAACTGTTTCTTTTGGTGGAGTTAATTTATTTGAAAATGTTTCTTTTTTAATTAATCCAAAAGATAGAATTGGTTTAACAGGTAGAAATGGCGCAGGTAAATCTACTCTTCTAAAAATTTTAGCTAAAAATCAATCGGTAGACGAAGGGCAGATTGCTACTCCTAACGGATTCAGCATAGGCTATCTCCCACAGGAAATGAAGCATCAACATGGGAAAACGGTGTTTAATGAAACCGCCGAAGCTTTTACCGAATTAAATAAAATACAAGAAGAAATTAAAGTTATTGAAAAAGAACTTACTACCCGAACCGATTATGAATCGGAGGCCTATCACAATTTAATTAATGAATTAACTGAAAAAAACGACTATTTTCAACATAAGGGTGGATACACCAAAGAAGCAGAAATAGAGCAAATTCTTTTGGGATTAGGTTTCGAAAGAAATGATTTTAACCGTCTAACCAATGAATTTAGTGGTGGCTGGAGAATGAGAATTGAACTTGCAAAAATTTTATTACAAAAACCAGATCTCCTTTTATTGGATGAACCTACCAACCATTTGGACATAGAGTCGATTCAATGGCTTGAAGATTTTCTGATCAGCTATCCGGGATCAATTATGCTGGTATCGCACGATAGAACTTTTCTTGATAATTTAACAAACCGAACCATAGAAATATCACTTGGTAAAGCATTTGACTATAAAGCTAACTATTCTAAATACTTAGAACTTAGAGCAGAAAGAAAAGAACAACAGGAAAACGCTGCTAAAAATCAGGAAAAATATATTGAACAAACACAACAACTAATAGACAAATATCGATACAAGGCCTCAAAAGCAGCGTTTGCTCAAGGATTAATTAAAAAGCTTGAAAGATTAGACAGAATTGAGGTTGATGAAACTGATACCAATAGTATTCGTTTTAAATTTCAAAGCCCGCAATCGTCGGGAAAGGTTGTTTATACAGCCGAAAATCTATCAAAAGCGTATGGTGAAAAGTTAATTCTTGATAACCTTAATTTTACAATTGAAAGAGGTGAAAAAATAGCGTTTGTTGGACGAAATGGTGAGGGTAAATCAACACTTTCTAAAATATTAGCCGAATTACTTGATTTTACTGGACAATTTACAAAAGGTCATAATGTCTACACCGGCTACTATGCCCAAAATCAAAGCGACGAATTAGATCCGGATTTAACAGTTTTTGAAACCATTGATCATGTTGCAACCGGAGAAATTCGTAAACAAGTACGTTCTTTACTGGGTTCTTTTTTATTTAGTGGAGAAACGGTAGATAAAAAAGTAAAAGTTTTATCGGGAGGAGAAAAAGGAAGACTGGCCATGTGCAAACTTCTTCTTCAACCATACAACCTACTTATTCTGGATGAACCTACTAATCACTTGGATATTCGATCTAAAGAAATTTTAAAAAATGCAATTATCGATTTTGAAGGCACTGTTATTGTTGTATCGCACGATCGCGATTTCCTGAATGGGCTTACCAATAAAGTATATGAATTTAGGAATAAAGGAATCAAAGAAATTATTGGAGATATTAATGAGTATCTGAGCTATCGCAAAATCTCTAACCTAAACGAACTAGAGCTTAAACAAAAAGCTAATCATCAAAATCAGGAGCTAAAAGCAAACGAAAACAAACAAAATTATCAGGAGAAAAAAGAACAGGAAAAAGAAATAAGAAAAATCCAAAATCAAATAAAAAAGGCAGAAGATGAAATTGGCCGACTTGAAAGATTAATTACCGAAATGGATGAACAGCTTATGGATCCTGATAAATATAAAGCCGCTTTAAACGATAAAGAGTTTTTTAATAAATATGAGGACTTAAAAAAACAGCTTAAAGTAGAAAATGAAAATTGGGAAAAATTGGTTGAACAATTATGATAATTATCATAAATTAAAAAATCAATTTAAGTATATTTGAAGAAGTGAGTAAAAGTAAAATCATCATATTATTAGTTTTTACTATTCTGTTTGCTTCAACAGAATTGCATGAGTTGGTTAGAATACCACTTTTGTTCTCACACTTTTTGGAACATAGTTCCAAAGATCAAAAAATGAATTTTTCTGAATTTATAAATATTCACTACAATCATCAACATAAAGAAGGCCACAGTGATCGAGACGAAAATCTACCTTTTAAACCTCACAAATATTGCATTACCCTATCCGAAACCATCAGCCCTAGTTTCAATCAAATAATAATTAATCGATTAACCTTTTTGATCAAAAAAACATATCCCATATTCAGTGATATTAATTTCTCATCTGCAGATTTAGCTTCTATCTGGCAACCTCCAAAACTTGCTTAAGCTAAATTCAAATCTATTCTTAAAAAGAACAGAAACTTTTTGCTTTTTTAAATAAAAATTAATTTACATGCTTAACCGAATTATTGGATATTCTATCCATAACAAGCTAATAATAGGTCTATTTACTCTTACTTTAATCCTTTTTGGCAGCTATCAACTTACTAAGTTACCCATTGATGCAGTTCCGGATATTACTAACAATCAGGTTCAAATAATTACCGTTGCCCCTTCCTACAGTGCAACAGATATAGAACGATTAATTACTATCCCAGTAGAGCAAAACAATCAGAATATTTCAGGAATACAAGAAATCAGGAGCTTTTCTCGATTTGGATTATCTCTGGTAACTATTGTATTTAAAGATGATATTGATATTTATTGGGCCCGACAACAAGTTGCTGAAAGATTACAAAAAGTTCAAAGCCAAATTCCTACTGGCATTGGGCAACCTGAACTAGCTCCGGTTACAACAGGGTTAGGCGAAATTTATCAATATGTAGTGAGGCCTGAAAAAGGATATGAAAAAAAATATTCTACCATTGAACTTCGAACCATACAAGATTGGAACATTAGAAGACAATTATTAGGTGTTGAGGGAGTTGTAGAAGTGAGTAGCTTTGGGGGTAAACTAAAACAATATGAAGTTGCCATTAACTCCAATAAATTACACGCCTTTAATTTAAGTATCGATGAAGTTTTTACAGCATTAGAAAAAAACAATCAAAATACAGGTGGTTCCTATATAGAGAAAGGTCCTAGCGTTTTATTTATAAAAACGGAAGGATTACTAAAAAACATAAGTGATATCGAAAATATTGTAGTAAAAAATGTATCGGGCATTCCGGTTTACATCAAAAATATAGCGGAAGTAAAAATAAATAACGCCACCCGATATGGGGCCATGTGCTATAATGATAAAGGAGAAACCGCAGGTGCAGTTGTAATGATGCTAAAAGGAGCAAACAGTAGCCATGTTATAGAAAATGTAAAATCCAGGATTGAATTAATAAAAACAACATTACCCAAAGGTATAACCATAGAGCCCTTTTTAGACCGCACCAAGATGGTAAACAACGCCATCAATACAGTAGAAAAAAATTTGATGGAAGGCGCGTTAATTGTAGTTTTCATACTTGTATTATTTCTGGGCAATTTAAGAGCAGGTTTAATCGTAGCATCTGTAATACCTCTTTCTATGTTAATTGCTGTTATATTAATGAATCTCTTTGGTGTAAGTGGAAACCTAATGAGTTTAGGAGCACTGGACTTTGGTTTAATTGTAGATGGCGCAGTAATAATTGTAGAAGCAGTAATGCATCAGCTGAGTTATGGAAAAAAATACATAAAAAGCTCTTCCATTTCTCAGGAAGAAATGAATACACAGGTAGAACAATCGGCCAGCAAAATGATGAATAGTGCTATTTATGGTCAACTTATTATTCTGATTGTGTATTTACCTATTTTCACATTAGAAGGAATTGAAGGAAAAATGTTTAAACCAATGGCTCAAACCGTTGCATTTGCATTAATTGGAGCCTTTTTACTTTCAATTACTTATGTACCCATGATGAGCTCATTATTTATAAATAAAAAAATAAATCATAACCCAAATTTTTCCGATAGGGCAATGTTTAAAATTGAAAAGTATTTTCAATCGTCATTATCTAAAATATTAAGAATACCTAAAATTGCCTTATCATTAGTAGCACTTTTATTTATAAGCGCTCTATATATTATCACTACATTGGGTGGCGAATTTATACCCGCACTTGAGGAAGGAGACTTTGCAGTTGAAGTTCGAATGCTAACAGGCAGTAATTTACAAACTGTTATAAAAGCAACGCAACAGGCCAGTAAAATAATTATACAAAATTTTCCAGAGGTTGAAAAAGTGGTTACTAAAATTGGAAGCGGAGAAATACCAACCGACCCCATGCCAATAGAAGCTGCTGATCTTATGATTATATTAAAAGATAAAACAGAGTGGACATCGGCAAAATCTTTTCCAGAATTGGCTGAAAAAATGAGCGATGCGCTAAAAGCTGTTCCGGGAATAACTACCGGTTTTCAATTTCCGGTGCAAATGCGCTTTAATGAATTAATGACCGGAGCCCGACAAGACGTAGTATGTAAAATATACGGGGAAAATATCGACTCATTAGCATATTATGCGCAAAAAATTGGAAACATTGCTACTAAAATTGAAGGTGCTGAAGACATCTATGTAGAACCCATTTCTGGAATGCCGCAAGTAATCATTAATTATAAAAGAGAAGTAATTGCACAATATGGTTTAAATATAGAGTATATAAATAATTTAATTAATACAGCTTATGCCGGACAAACGGCAGGGTATTTATATGAAGGGGAAAAGAAATTCAACTTAACATTAAAACTGGATGAGGAATCACGAAAAAACGAAAAAGAAATTAAAAATCTATTAGTGCCCCTACCAAACGGCAATCAAATCCCTTTAAATCTTTTAGCTGATATTGAAATTAAGATGGGACCAAACCAAATTCAGCGCGAAAACACTAAAAGAAGGATAATAGTAGGTTTAAATATTAGAAACAAAGATGTGCAAAGTGTTGTGTTGGATTTACAGAAAGAAATTTCAAAAAAAATAAATTTATCGGCCGGATATCAGATTAACTATGGTGGTTCTTTTGAAAATTTAAACGCAGCAAAAAACAGATTAATGATTGCGGTACCCGTATCGCTGCTCTTAATATTTTTAATGCTCTATTTTGCATTTAAATCAATTAAACAAGGCTTATTAATATATACCGCCATTCCACTTTCGGCAATTGGCGGAATTTTATTTTTAGCACTTCGCAATATCCCATTTAGCATAAGTGCCGGAGTTGGATTTATAGCTTTATTTGGTGTTGCTGTATTAAACGGTATTGTATTAATTGCTGAGTTTAATAAATTACAACAAAATGGATATACTAACTTACTTCGGGTAGTTTTAACAGGGAGTAAATTGCGTTTAAGACCTGTTTTAATGACCGCATTTGTTGCATCGCTCGGGTTTTTACCTATGGCCGTTAGCAATGGTGCCGGAGCCGAAGTTCAACGACCATTGGCAACAGTAGTTATTGGAGGTTTGTTAATAGCCACTTTTCTCACTTTATTTTTACTTCCCCTTTTATACATAATGTTCGAAAAAAAGAAAATGAATAAAAATTTTTTTAAAATATTGAGCATAGTAACTTTTACTGTATTTACAATTTCAAGCCCTGCTCAATCGCAAACCATAAGCTTGAAAAATGCTATAGACAGTGCTTTAGCAAATAACTTAAAAATAAAAAATCAACTTCTGTTTACCGAGTATAAAAAAAAATTAGCTAAAAGCACGAGCGCTTTATCCCCCACTAATTTAAGTACCGAACTTGGACAAATTAACAGTGCATACATTGATTCTAAGATTGGCATCTCGCAGTCGTTTTACCTGCCTAATGTTTATTTAAACAAACAAAGAGCCTCTAACGAGGAAATAAATAGCTCCTTAATATCTACTTCGCTAACCAAGGCTCAGGTCATCAAAAATGTAAGACAAATTTATTATCAGATTTTGATATTAAACGATATGTATTTAAACATAAAGCAAAACGACAGTTTATACAACATTTTAATGGAGGCGACTGAAAAAAAATTAAAATCAGGCGATATAAATATTGTAGAAAGTAAAATGATTGAAATTGAGGCACTCCATATAAAATCTCAATTAAAAACCATTAAAAACGAAATCGAATTAAGCAAACTTCAATTTCAGCTTTTATTGAATTGCAGAGACAATTATGAACCTGAAAAAATTTCATTAAAAATGGAGCTTGGTAATTACGAAAACCTAAATCCCACTCATCCTCTTCTAAAACTAAATGAACAGCAAATAAAAATTGCTAAAGCCAATTTAAAAGCAGAAAAATCAACTCTGTTTCCCGAAATTAGCGCAGGCTATTTTAACCAAAGCATAAACGGAATGGGAGCCGACAATAAATCCTATTTTTATTATAATCGCTTTCATTTTGCACAAATTAGTTTGGGTTTACCTTTATTTTATGGCGGACAAAAGTCTAAAATAAAAGCAGCACAAGTACAACTAAAAATATCCGAGAACGAATACGTGCAAAGTTTAAATGAGTTTAACTTGAAGTTAAAATCCTCTATTACTGAATATCTCAATCAACTTGAACTCATTAAAACACTCGAAACTCTCCAAATACCTAACATCATTACCATGTCTGAAGCTGCCGGTAATCAATTTAAATATGGTGAAATCAATTATTTGGAATGGAGTGTAATAAATTCCAAGGCATTGGAAGTTAAAAACACCTATTATCAGGAATTATCAAACTTAAATCAACTTGCAATAGAATTAAAATATTTAACCGAGAAATAACATGAAAAATCTAATTTTTATACTTACCCTCTTTTTTATTTACAGCTGTTCAAACAACTCAAACACAAAAGTTCAAGAAATTAAATCTCAAACAACAGAAGTTAGCAACCAACTTTCTCTTACTAATGAGCAACTAGAAAATGCTCAGATTAAAACCGGAACTATTGAAAAGAAAGTGATTTCAAAGGTAATTAAAGCAAATGGCAAAATTGATGTGCCACCTCAAAACCTTGTTTCCGTAAGTGTAGCAGTTGGTGGATATTTAAAATCAACCCAGCTATTGCCCGGCATGCATTTAAAAAAAGGGGATATTTTAGCAACACTTGAAGACCAGCAATATATTGAAATTCAACAAGACTATTTAACTGCTAAATATGAGTTAAAAGCACTAGAAGCAGACTATAATCGCCAGAACGAATTAAATAAGTCTAAAGCCACCAGTGATAAAGCTTTGGAAAAAAGTTTTGTTGACTTTAAAACCAAAAAAATAAACCTAAGTGCATTAGGCGAAAAATTAAGATTACTTAACATCAGTCCAGAGAAATTAAGCGAGCAGAATATTTCAAGGGCAATAAATCTTTATGCACCATTTGACGGATATGTTTCCAAAGTAAATGTAAATATTGGTAAATACATCAACACTGGTGAAGTAATGTTTGAATTGGTTAATCCGAGCGATATTCACTTAAATTTAAAAATGTTTGAAAAAGATTTAATTAACCTTGAAATTGGTCAAAAAATTACGGCATATACCAATATTAAGCCAGAAATTAAATTTAATTGCGAAATAATATTAATCAGTCAAGACATAGCTCAAGACGGAACTGCAGAAACTCACTGTCACTTTGAAAACTACAACAAAATGCTTTTGCCCGGAACCTACATGAATGCCGACATTAAATTAAATAATAAAGAAGTGTGGGCATTATCCGAAAATGCAATCGTTAATTACGAGGGTAAATACTATGTATTCATTGTAAAAGAAAAAAACATATTTGAGATGAAAGAAATTGAAATTGGTGAAAGTGAGGATAATTTCACCGAAATATTAAATGGTAAAGCTCTATCCAATTTAAAAATAGTAAGTGAAAATGCATTTACATTGTTAACCGCTTTAAAGAATAAAGCAGAAGAGTAATTTAAATAGCCTTAAAACGCCAAGACAAACCTGTTGTAAGAAAGAAATTAGGAGATACCGGACTTAAACCATATCCTCCGGCTATATCGGCTTGTAATTGTTTAAAAAAATGATAGGTTAAACCACCATCAATTCTATAATCTGCTCTGGTATTAGATTGAAAATAACCGTAGGACTCTATAAACGCAGCCAATTTATCTAAAAGTGCAACACCAAGAGAAAGAGTATATAAATATCGTGGTTTGGATAGTTTAGAAGAATTGAAATAATCCATTCCCAAATTGTAAGATAAGGAAAGATGTTTGGAAAGGTGATTAAACATAAGTAATCTAAATTCTGGGCAAATAAAGCTAGGAGCATCAAGCATTCGTTTACCGGGAAGTACAAAATTACTTTCTAAACTTAAATGCGGAAAATATCTTGAATGTTCAACTAACAACACCTTAGAACCCAAAACTAAAGGTGAAAATCCAACTTGTTCTGTTGAAGCTTTTTGCCAATACGTTTTTTTGTTGCTAGCTTGTTTGCAATAGCCACTTATTACTTTTAATTCCAACAATTGAGTAGGTGAAAATTTAAAACTGGTATTATCATAGGTATAGATAAGCTGACAATTATCGGGAGAAAATTTCGTGCCATCTATTTGAGCCCCAGATTCAATTTGAATGTAGCCTTTAGGTATTAAAAAGGATGTATTAGAAGCATCTGGTCTATCTGTAATTATAGGTCCAATATTACTTTCGGTTTGCGCCAATGCAAACTTAAAACTACATAAAACCAAAAATATCCAAGATAAACGCATAAAAAAAGGCTAAGTAAATATATTACAAAGCCTTCTAAAAATCAACTATTTGAAGTTTACTCCGATATAATCACTTTCAAAATTTTATCGCCCTGACGAATATCGTCAATTACATCAACACCTTCAACCACTTTACCAAAACAAGTATGATTACGATCCAAATGTGCGGTATTTCTGCGACTGTGGCAAATAAAAAACTGCGAGCCTCCGGTATCTCTTCCGGCATGGGCCATGCTAAGCACTCCCCTATCGTGATATTGATTATCTCCGTTAAGCTCACATTTAATGGTATAGCCTGGGCCACCATTGCCAATACCATTCGGGCACCCCCCCTGAATAACAAAATCAGGGATAACACGATGGAAAGTTAATCCATCATAAAAACCACTTTCAGCAAGCTTGATAAAATTAGCAACTGTTCCAGGAGCATCATTATGATAAAACTCCACTTTCATGTTTCCTTTTTCTGTTTGAAT
>JBIICS010000092.1:0-11405 GCA_044238735.1 Bacteroidia bacterium | reverse complement strand
TTCATACTTTATTTTAGTTCAATAGTTTATTAGTTTAAAAGTTAACTGGTTTAAAAATTTGATGGTTTAAAAAATTGTTGTTTCTAATTTAAAATTTTAATTACTCTTCAGCTAATACATAAATTTTCTAATTCCACTTTCATCTTTGTTCTTCCATCTATACTCAATTATTTGTCCTCCAATGCCTTAGGACGACAACCTACTTCTTAAAAAGCTTTATAATATCGTTTCCGTTGGCAAATAACATTAAGCCCAAAAGTAAAACCATACCAGCAATTTGGGCATATTCCATAAATTTTTCATTTGGTTTTCTGCCGGTAATAACTTCATATAACAAAAACATTACATGACCACCATCCAAAGCAGGAATTGGCAAAATATTCATTACAGCTAACACAATAGATAGGAATGCAGTAAAAGTCCAAAAGCGTTCCCAAACCCATTCATCCCCAAATGCCGATCCGATAGTAATAAAGCCACCTATACTTTCATAAGCTTTTACTTCGGGTGAAAACATTAATTTCATTTGTTTAATGTAATTGTCAAAAGTTGCCCCTGCTTTTTTAAATCCAGCAGGAATTGCGCTAATTAATCCATATTCCTTTTTCTCAAATTGCAACTGTTTATTCAACTCTAAATTAGCAATCCCAATTCTGCCCTTATCACTTACTTTTACTTTAAACGTCTTTTCCTCGTTGTTACGTTTAACTAGCAGCTGAACTTCTTTGCCCTTGTTGGCTCTAATTTGTTTAGTAAGTTCATCGGCATAGGTAACTATACTATCATTCACTTTAAGAATAACATCACCCTTTAAAATACCGGCTTCACGGGCTGCAGAACCTTTTTCCACCTCTGCTATTACAAATGGGATACGCGGCACAGCAAACATATCTTTAGACTTAACAATTTTACTTAAATAACCGGCCGGTACATTTAAATCTATTATTTGCCCAGCACGCTCCACTTGTACGGTTTTACCTTCATTAAAAACAATATCCAACGGAATTTTTAGGAAATTTTCAAAAGGTTTTCCATCAACAGATAATAATTTATCACCGGGCTTTACACCCAATTCAATTGCTAAAGAATCGGGAACAACTCCAAATTTTACATTTTTAGCCGGTAAAAATTCTTCGCCCCACATAAACATAATTCCTATATAAATGGCTATTCCTAACAAAACATTTACAACAACGCCACCCACCATAATAATTAAACGTTGCCAGGCAGGTTTACTTCTAAATTCCCAGGGCTGAGGAGGCTGAGCCATTTGTTCTTTGTCCATACTCTCGTCTATCATCCCCGCAATTTTAACGTAACCTCCTAATGGAAGCCATCCAATACCATATTCGGTATCCCCTTTTTTCTTTTTAAACAGAGAAAACCAAGGATCAAAAAAAAGATAAAATTTCTCCACTTTTGTCTTGAACAATTTAGCTGGAACAAAATGACCTAATTCATGTAAAACAACCAGTATCGAAAGGCTCAAAATGAGCTGAAGTGCTGCAATCATATTTTAAATTAAAGGTCAAATTTAATAAATGCTTTTGCATTTTTAACCTCAAAAAATAATTAGAACAGACTATTTACAGAAAATTATGGTAATTAATCTTAAAAGAGATGTTTTTTAGGAGATTAAGGCTTACAAAAACATGCAATATTCTGAACTATAACGGATAAATTATTGTTTTCATATCAAGATTATGGCCATCAAAAAGGGAAAACAGTAATTTAGTTGGAGCTGTTTTCATATCCCTTATATTTACAACAGAATTTATAATCAAATGAATTTAATTTATAAAAATATTATTTTGGGTTCGCAGTCGCCACGCAGAAAACAACTTCTTGAAGGCATTGGTATTCCCTTTACTATAAAAATATTAGACATCGACGAATCGTTTCCCCACGATTTAAAAGCTCAAAATATACCTCTATACCTTTGCCAAAAAAAAGCAGCGCATTTTAATATTGAGGATGATGATACCTTATTAATAACGGCAGATACCATAGTATGGATTAATGGACATGTTTTAAACAAGCCGGCCGATTTAAATGAATCTAAAGAGATGCTAAAGGAACTATCCGGTAATTTGCATCAGGTTTATACCGGAGTTTGTTTAAAAAGCAAATCAAAAACTCATTCCTTTTTTAGCGAAACCAACGTTTATTTTAAAAATCTAACCGAAGAAGAAATTGAATACTATTTAAGTAATTATAAACCCCTTGACAAAGCGGGCTCATATGGCGTGCAGGAATGGATTGGCTACATAGGTATTGAACGCCTGGAGGGCAGCTATTTTAATGTAATGGGACTTCCTACAAAAGAATTATATGAAGCCTTACTAAAATTTTAATGAGAAAAATTAGTGCCAATATCATTTACGACGGATTAGGAAACAAATTTGATCACTATGTTCTTATAATTGATTCGTATAATAAAATAAGTGGATTAATCCCCAAAACAATAGCAGGAGAGGCTTCTGAAATAGAGCATTTTGACGGCTTTATTTGTCCGGGCTTTGTAAACACGCATTGCCATTTAGAATTGTCCCATTTAAAAGGGACTTTAGATGAAAAATTGGGTATAAACAATTTTCTTAATCAATTAGTAAAATTAAGAGCAACAGACGAAGAAATAATCACTGAATCGTGTATAGAATGGGACAACATGATGTACCAGCAGGGTATTATAGCCGTAGGCGATATTTGTAATACACATCATTCGATAAAAGCTAAACTTAGTACAAAAATCCAATATTATAATTTCATCGAAACATTTGCGCTACATCCCTCAAGAGCAGAGGCAGCAATTAACAAAGCAAAATCACTATTAAATGAATTCAAACGTAATTTAAACTTTCCGGTTTCCATTACCCCACATGCCCCCTACTCGGTTAGCAATGATTTATATAGTTTAATTAATAATACTATTAGACCGGGTGATTCAATTACAATACACAACCAAGAATCGCAAAGTGAAAACGAGTTTTTTGTTTCAAGAAGCGGAGAAATGGCCAAAAGATTAACCGACTGGGGAATTGACATCTCGCATATAATAGCAAGTGGAAAAAACTCAGTACAAACTTATCTTCAAGAAATAAAAGAAGACAACAATCTATTGTTAGTACATAATACTTTTACAGATAAAGAAGACTTAAATTATATTAAAGAAGTAAGAAAACATACTTATTTAGCATTGTGTCCTAAGGCCAATTTATATATTGAAAATGCTTTACCAAACATTGAACTAATTCAAAAATCTGGATTACACATCTGCATTGGAACAGATAGTTTAGCGTCGAACAACGATTTAAATATTTGGTCGGAATTACAAACTATTCAAAGTGCTTATCCAAAAATAAATACCGAAACTTTAATTAAATGGGCCTGTTTAAATGGCGCTAAATTTCTTAATATGGAAAACAAATTCGGAAGTTTTGAAAACAAAAAAAATCCCGGTGTTATCAATATTAATAAGAATCAAATCACAAGAATAGCATAAATACAAGGTGAAATTTCATCAGGCGATAACCTTCATTCATTAAAAGATCTTCTACAAAAATTAAAAAATGATTAACAAGAAACATTAATATGTTGTGTTGGTTATTTAAATAGTTTTAAATCTAAATTAAAAGGTTACATAATTTATTTTTTAATTAATCATTAATCTCAAAAAAGCGAACTTAATAAGGGAATAAATAAATTTGCAGGGTTATGAAAAAGCATACTAAGTTTCAATTGCATTTCAATGGTTTTTTGCTAATTATTTCATTAGCCATGCTCTGTATTATAATTATCTCTATTCCTATAATTAAATACTTAAATTTTACCAAATTATCAGCCATCTCCTACAGCCTAGATTTAAAATCAGATGAATCAAACAGCGAGAATGATATTGAAAAGAAAAACGAAACAACAGAATTCCTATCCCAGCAAACACTTTTTATTAAACGAATAAAGATTATTCAACGTCAAACAATCTATCACTTTACTACCTCTAAAATCTTAAGTAGAAATTTAGAGATTGTTAATCCTCCCCCAAAAATTTAAACTCTTGTTTTTTAAAACTATTGTTTAACCCAGGCGAAACGTCTTAAATATTTATTAAAGTGAAATTAAAACTTATTGCATTAATTGCAACGGGCACTGTATTGCTTAATAGTTGTCAAAACAATCAACAACAAACAGACAATTTAGAAACATTTCCGGTAACAACTATTGTTCAGAAAGATACCGTTAGTTACTCGGAATATGTTACCGAGCTGCACGCCATCAAAAACATTGAAATAAGAGCCAGGATTACAGGTTATTTGGAAAAAATACATATTGATGAAGGCGCGCACGTTAAGGAGGGACAATTGCTTTTTAGCATCAATAAAAGAGAGTATATGGAGGAGTTAGCAAAAGCTAAAGCTTTACTCAGAAGTGTTTATGCCGACTTAGACGCAGCAGAACTAGAATTAAAAAATGTAAAACAACTGGCCGAAAAAAAAATTGTTTCAGAAACAGAAGTTTCGATTGCAAAGAACAAACTAGAAATTCAAAAAGCAAAATTAGAAGAGGCTCAGGCCCACAAAGCCTATGTTCAGATCAGATTATCGAATACAGATATAAAAGCCCCTTTTAATGGAATTATAAATAGAATACCACATAAAGTAGGAAGCCTAATAGATGAAGGAACGCTATTAACTTCTCTTTCAGAATATCATGAAATATATGCTTATTTCGATGTATCGGAAAAGGAATATCTTAATTATATAAAAAACATTAAATCGGATAGTGCTAATTCTAAAATTGTTTCTCTTATTCTGGCAGATGGTTCTGAACATTCGTTTAAGGGCAAAATTGAAACAGTAGAAGGTGTAATTGACGAGAGTACCGGAAACATTGCCTTTAGAGCTAAATTTCCAAATCCTGATAAAATTATTAAACACGGATCAAGCGGTAAAATAAGACTACACACTCGATTTAAAAATGCACTATTAGTACCTCAAAAATCAACTTTCGAAATTCAAGATAAAATATATGTATACGTACTTGAAAAAGATAATAAAGTATCAATCAGAAATATTGAATATTCAGCCAACATACCACATTTTTATATTATCAAAAAAGGATTAAATCCGGGAGAAAAAATAATTTATGAGGGTATACAAAAATTAAAATCAGAAATGATTATACAACCACAGGAACTTAGCATGAAAAAAATTATTGCTGAACTTTCTAAAAAATAACATTAATGTTTAAAAAATATATCAAAAGACCAATCCTTTCTCTGGTCATCTCCGTGTTTATTTCATTACTGGGTTTACTCGCCATGTTTAGATTACCGGTTACGCAATACCCGGATATTGCTCCCCCCGCTGTTTCGGTTACAACCAAATATACTGGAGCTAATGCAGAAGTTTGTGCCAAAGCTGTTGTTACACCTCTCGAGCGAGCTATTAATGGTGTTCCCGGAATGGCCTATATGACCTCTGTATCTGGTAACGATGGAACCAGTATTATACAAATCTATTTTAAGGTAGGTACAGATCCCGATTTAGCAGCAGTAAACGTTCAAAACAGAGTTGCAACTGTTCTGGATGAGCTTCCTGAAGAAGTTATAAAAGCGGGTGTATCTACAGAAAAAGAAGTTAACAGCATGCTTCTATATTTGAATATTTTAAGTGAGGATACTACAATAGATGAAAAGTTTATTTACAATTTTGCTGATATAAACGTTTTAGCCGAATTAAAAAGAATTGATGGTGTTGGATTTGCAGATATTATGGGGCAAAGAGAATATGCTATGAGGGTTTGGCTGAAACCATCTAAACTTGATGCCTATGAAATCTCTGCCGAAGAAATTATTACGGCCTTACGCTCACAAAATATCGAGGCTGCTCCAGGTAAAATTGGAGAAAGCTCAGGCAGAAAATCTCAATCACTTCAATATGTTTTAAGATATACCGGAAAGTTAACTCGTAAAGAAAACTATGAAAACCTTGTAATTAAAGCTACTGAAAGTGGAGAAATGCTCCGCCTAAAAGATGTGGCTGATGTAGAATTCGGTTCTTTAGATTATGATGTATTATCTAAAGAAAATGGCCGACCATCGGCAGCAATAGTCTTAAAGCAAAGACCTGGATCAAACGCTAGTGAGGTAATTTCTAACATCAAAGAAAAAATGAAATTTCTTAAGGAAACCACATTTCCTCCGGGCATGGATTATACGATTAGTTATGATGTTTCTAGGTTCTTGGATGCCTCCATACATGAAGTTATAAAAACATTAATTGAGGCTTTTATTCTTGTTGCAATAGTTGTGTTCATATTTCTTCAAGATTGGAGATCTACGTTAATTCCAATTTTAGCAGTACCGGTATCGCTTGTGGGCACCTTTGCTTTTATGCAAATGTTTGGTTTCTCCATTAATCTTTTAACTTTATTTGCCCTTGTTTTAGCCATTGGTATTGTGGTAGATAACGCTATAGTTGTAGTGGAAGCTGTTCATGCCAAAATGGAAGAAAATCATTCCGATCCTAAAACAGCCAGTATGCAGGCAATGGGCGAAATTGGAAGTGCTATTATTGGCATTACGTTAGTAATGTCGGCAGTATTTATACCTGTAGCTTTTTTAAATGGACCTGTAGGAGTATTTTATCGTCAGTTTTCTATCACAATGGCCATTTCAATTGTTATTTCCGGAATAAATGCACTTACCTTAACACCGGCCTTATGTGCTATTTTGCTTAAAAGTCATCATCAACGTAATAACAGCAAAAATAGATTAACGCGCTTTTTTGATGCTTTTAACACCCATTACAATTCCGTTTCCGAAAAATATAAAAGGTTATTGAATCTAATTTTAAATCGCAGAAGCATAACCTTCATAATGTTACTTATTTTTTGTTTTTGCAGTTGGTTGGTGGGAACAAATTTGCCCACAGGGTTTATTCCAACTGAAGATCAAGGCACTATCTACGCTAATGTTACCACTCCGGTTGGTGCTACCTTAGAACGAACCGAAACAGTAATGAAAGGAATTGATGAAGCCTCTAAGGATATTAAAGAAATAGAGTCGATATCATCACTGGCAGGATTTAGTATGATGACGGATGGTTCAGGTGCTTCTTTCGGAATGAGTACAATAAGCCTCATCCCCTGGAAAGAAAGAAATAAATCGGCTGATGAAATAATTGAACAATTGAAAGAGAAGACGAGTCACTTAAAAGATGCAGACATTCAGTTCTTTCCTCCCCCTGCGGTGCCAGGATTTGGTAATGCCAGTGGTTTTGAATTAAGACTCCTTGATAAAACAGGAAACGGCGATTTACAACAAACATTTAAAATCACTCAAAAATTTATAAATGATGTAAAGAATAGAAAAGAAATTAAAGACATATTTACCAGTTTTAATCCAACCTTTCCTCAATACCTTATTCATATCGACCAAGATATAGCAGCCAAAAAAGGAATAAGTGTAGATAATGCCATGAGTAATTTACAAACATTAATGGGTAGTTATTACGCTACTAATTTTATTCGCTTCGGACAGATGTATAAAGTAATGTTGCAAGCAGATCCTTCCTACAGATCGCAACCAGCCGATATTTTAAAATTAAGAGTAAAAAATAAATATGGAGAGATGGTCCCCTATTCTTTATTTAGTAGGATAGAACGAATATACGGACCCGAACAATTAACTCGTTATAACATGTACATATCTGCTATGCTTAATGGCGAGGCAGCTAAAGGATATAGCAGCGGTGACGCTATTAAAGCAATTGAAGAAGTTGCAAAGGAAACTTTACCCAAAGGTTACTCATACGAATGGTCGGGGATGACAAGAGAAGAAATAGAATCAGGTAATCAGGTCTTCTATATTTTTACTATTTGTTTAATCTTTGTTTATTTACTCTTAGCCGCTCAATACGAAAGTCTTTTGTTGCCTCTACCCGTAATTCTCTCATTACCGGTCGGAATTTTTGGTTCACTTTTCCTTCTCTATTTAACAGGCCTCGAAAATAACATATATGCGCAAGTCGCAATGGTGATGCTTATCGGTTTATTAGGAAAAAACGCCATCCTAATAGTAGAATATGCAAACTTAAAACACAAACAAGGATTAGGTGCTTTAGAGGCAGCTATTGAAGGATCAACAGCTCGATTAAGGCCAATCCTGATGACTTCCTTTGCTTTTATAGCCGGACTAATCCCATTAATTATGGCCAATGGTGCAGGTGCTATCGGCAATAAAACCATTGGAACTGCAGCAGCGGGAGGAATGCTTTTTGGGACCATTTTTGGAGTTTTGGTAGTACCAGGCCTTTACCTTTTCTTCTCAGAAATTAAAAAAAAGAAAACTAAACCCACTACTTAATTATGTTCAAAAATAGTTTACACATCATCATAATCTTTCTACTGATCGCATTGAGTAGTTGTAAGTTTTCTAAAGATATTTCCAAACCGAACTACAATAAATTGCCCAACCAATATATTATTGGATTGGATACCACGGATACTAAACTATATAATTGGAAAGAACTCTTTTTTAGCCAAAATCTAAAAACACTAATAGATTCTGCACTAAAAAATAATTTTGAACTTAAAATGGCCTTGCAAAAAATTGAAATTGCAAAAAGTGGTATTCAATTTAACAAAGGCATCCGATTACCCGATCTAGCATTAAACAATACTATTGGACAAAGAAAATTTGGAGAGTATACCATGGATGGTGTTGGCAATTATGATACCCGATTTTCTGAAAACCTTTCAGATAAACAACAATTACCAAATCCAATTCCCGATTACTATATCGGATTTCAATCATCATGGGAAATAGACTTATGGGGTAAACTTAAAAACAAAAAGAAATCAGCTGCAGCTAAATTCATTGCCACAAATTATGGCCGTGATTTAATCATTACTAATTTAATTGCAGAAATAGCATGCGCTTACTTTGAATTACTTGCCTTAGACTACGAATTCAATATACTAATCGATAACATCAAGCTTCAACAAGAAGCACTCGACCTCGTAATAGCTGAAAAGGAAGCCGGAAAAGCAAACGAATTAAGTGTTGAATTAATGTCGGCGCAACTATTAAATTCTAAAGCTATACAAACTGAAGTAAAACAACTTTACATTAATACCGAAAGTAAATTAAACTATTTATGTGGCGTTTATCCGAGTTCTATTACTAAAGATACAGGCTATTTTAATCAGCAAATCCAAAAGAAAATAGAGAGCGGAATACCTTCCGCATTATTAAAAAACAGAGCTGATATAAAGCAAGCTGAATATGAACTGTTATCAACCAATGCCGATGTTAAATCTGCCGAAGCGGCATTTTACCCAAGTTTAAATTTAAATGCATTAATCGGATTACAGTCGTTTAACTACATTCTCTTGTTGGAGACTCCTGCCTCCTTAGCCTATAGTGTATTGGGTGGATTAAGTGCCCCTCTATTAAACAGAAGACAAATAAAAGCAAACTTAATGACTAGTAAGGCAGACCAAAAAATGGCATACATTAATTACGAAAAAACAATTGTAAATAGCTTTAGAGAAGTTTATAATGCAATTAATAACATAAAAAATACTGATGAAATGTATAATTTAAAGAGGGAAGAGTTTACAAAATTAAACGAGGCAATTACTACATCTAAAGAACTTTTTAAGGCGGGTAAAGCTAATTATTTAGAAATTATTACATCTCAAAAAAGCAGCTTACAAGCACAAATAGAATTATTAAATTTATTTAAGAGAAAAAACATGGCTATTATTGAGCTCTATCGTTCCTTAGGTGGCGGCTGGAACTAGTTGAATAACAATTTAGTTAACAATCAAATTCTTCTACTTCTTTCTTAAACATATTAAGTAGTTTTTTCATTTCTTTTAACTCCTTAATCTTTTCATCAATCATCTTTAATTTATCATCCAATATATTTATTTTTTTAGACACAGTAAATTTCTTATTGTACCAGGCGTCAATTAGTTTTTTAATTTCTGCTAACGAAAAACCAATTCGTTTTGCATCTCTAATTAGTTCTAGCTTATATAATGTTTCATCGTCATAATGATAATAGTTATTGGAGTCAACAGCTTGGTTGCGCTTGCCTCTAATTAAGCCATATTTCTCGTAATAACGAATTGTAAATTTAGAAACACCTGATTTTTTAGATAACTCATTTATTAACATGTGAAAATTTATTAATTTATTAAACCATAGAGTATACTCTAATATTGCAAGTATTCCAAAAGTAATGTAGTTTTATCTAATAAAAAAATTACATCACCATTATTAACTTAAAACTTTAAATTTATTATCAACCTTACTTAAACTTAATTATAATTAAAATGAAAAATATAGAAAGTTATTTTAATGCAGAAAAACAGGAAAGTCTCATTTTTATTCTGATTGGTTTTGCTGGTTTAATTATTGCCACTTATTTTATCTTAAAATTAACACAACCGTATTTTCAGGGTATGTCATATCCAATTATTGGAATTGCCTTAATTCAGCTAATTGTAGGATCCTCTGTTTATTTTAGTAGTGATAAAAACATAAAAAGAGTAAATAATCTTGTCGAAAACAACGTTGATCTTATTAATACTGAGGAAATTCCAAGGATGGAAAAGGTTATGAAAAACTTTGTACTATACAAAACAATCGAAATTGTCTTTATAATTTCCGCTATACTTCTGCATTTTATTTTCAATGATAAGCCGTTTTTAAAAGGGTTTGGCCTAGGACTTTTAGTTCAATCGGGTTTTATGTTACTATTAGATTTATTTGCTGAAAAAAGGGGGAAACTATACCTGGAATTTCTAAGAAACCTTACCTAAAACTAATTATATAAGTGTATTTTTTAGCTCCAATTCAGTTTAATTTCTATGCAAAACAGTTCCAAAATAAAACAGTTAGCTTAGAGGAATCTAAATTCAGAATACTTAATAAAAGTTACCAAAGTTTAAGATAGTTAACCAAGATTAATATTTGCCAGTCTAACTAGCTGGTAATAATAAAAAGTTGCTACTACTTTTCTTTGAATAGTGCCCTAATAAGCACAAAAATAAAGATCGATGCAATACAATAACCTCCTCTTTAAAATTAGAGCAATAATTACTTATTAAAAGAAATTTATTATAAAAATGGCAATTATACCTACCACCATTGCATAAATATAGAAACCGGTTTCGCCTGTTTGTATTAAACGAACCACATTTCCTATGCCTTGAATTGCGGGTGAAAAACTATTTACTAGTTTATCGATTCCGGATACTTCAATAAATTTATAAAGAATCTTACTTAGCGAATGTAATGGGTCTATTATGAGTTTTGTATAAATCTCGTCGAAATAAAATTTATTTTGAGAAAGGGAATACATAAACGATTTCTGTTCCCCGTCTGCCTGAGG
>JBIICS010000087.1:0-11793 GCA_044238735.1 Bacteroidia bacterium | reverse complement strand
GTTGCTCTCCAGCAGAGCTCGCTTCCTCTTCAGGTTTACGGCTCCATATTAGTGTTTTTAATTTGAAAATCCACCAACTATTTTTTGCCACATTACCCTAAAAAATTAGCTTATCGAATTTTTTAAAGTTTGATTGCCTCAAAAAAAATGGTTTCAAACTCAGGAGTTAATTTGCAAACCCCTTTTTCTGAAATAAACTCATATTGCGCATTGGGTGTATAACTTTCTTCCAGAATTTCTCCGTCCTTAATTTCGAATGAACCCACTACATCTTGTGGCTCTGCTTTTTTGTTTTTATCGGCTCTGTCGTCCAGAATGTAAACATAGCCCCCCTTTTGGTTTTTGTAGGATTGATTAATGCCTAAAATGAGCAAAGCCGAAATTTTAACCGTTTTGTGGAAATAGTCAATAAAATCGGGATTATAAACGATGTTTTGATGAACAATGGGGTAGATGGGGTTTATTAGATAACCCACAACTGCTTTGGATATAATCTTATCTCTAAATTCAAAGTCGGGATTAAGAACGCTAAGAGCATTGCGTTCGGTATTGTTAATCTTTAAAGGAAAAGCGTAAATGTTCATGCCGATTAAATAAAAAACCCGCCAAAATATAGAGGCGGGTTTTCAGAAAACCAAGAAAAATATCTTAATTAGAATTGTTTATGGAACTTTTCGTCAGAAACGGTCAATCTCTTTCTTCCCTTGCGGCGACGTGCAGCTAATACACGACGACCATTAGCGCTAGCCATTCTTTCTCTGAAACCGTGCTTATTTCTTCTTTTTCTGTTCGATGGTTGGAATGTTCTTTTCATTTCTTGTCCGTTTTATGGGACTGCAAATATACAGTAATTTTATTTTTAACAAAACTTTTTTTAATCAATTTTCGGTTTCCATGGAATTTCTTTTGCATTTAATTCCTTGCTTTGGTATCTCGATAATACAAATAAATAATCCGAAAGTCTGTTTAAATATATAATTATCAGCTCGTTAACTTCTAACTCAGTTGCCAAATGGATGGTTAAACGCTCTGCTCTTCTGCAAACACAGCGGGCAATATGACAATATGATATAATGGTATTCCCCCCCGGTAAAACGAAAGATTTCATAGGCTCCAGGGTTTCGTCCATAAAATCAATCTGCTTTTCTAAAAAAATTATATCCTCTTCCTTTATTTGAGGTAATTTCATTTTTGACTTTCCCGAATCTTCAGCAAGCAAAGAGCCTATTGTAAATAAACGATCCTGTATTTCAATTAAGGTATTTTTAGAATTTTCATCAATTTGCTGATCACGAATTAAACCAATGTAACTATTTAACTCATCAACTGTTCCGTATGCTTCTATTCTAATATGAAACTTAGGAACCCGGGTTCCTCCAATTAAAGAGGTTTCCCCTTTATCGCCTGTTTTGGTATAGATTTTAAATGCCATTTTAGTTATTTCAACACTTTAATTATTCATTTGTTTATAAATTGAAAAAAGAACAAGTCGGAAAGTTAAAATTATTAAGTGTAATTCACTTTCATTAAATAGTATTCTGCGTTACTTTATAATACTTATTTGTCGTTAATTAATAATCACTCTTCACTTCATTTGTATGTTTTGGTTAAATTAATGGGAGTACAAATTATAAAGTCGCCCAAATTAATATTCTCTTTTTCCAATAAGTTAATATTGTCTTGTTCAACCGACGAGATGACTACTATTTTTAAACCGGCTTTGTATTGTTTTAAATACCATTCTATAGCAGAATGATTGTTGCTGTGGTATGCTCCATTAAAGTGGATAAAGGTTTTGCCTTTACTTAAGTTAGTGGTAATAAAATGGGCCATGGTAGCATCTTTAATAGCTTGCGATTTAGGTAAATTTTCACCACCGTGGCCACCCGCATTTTCAAAAATTTCTTTGTAAGCTTTTTCATTAGGATCATAAGGAAAAGGAAGGGGAGCGATCCATTTTTTTGATTCATCAGACAAACTATCAAGTATAGATATACCCTTATTATAAACCATGTTAGCGTATCTTCGCGGAACGTTAGTTGCAATAAAATTCAATTTGTTTTTTTTTGCAAAATCTAAAAGTGGTTTATAGTCTGTTGCAAAATTGTTCCATAATTTACTTTCTTCTTTAAATGTTTTCTCACTTATTTTACCACTTAAATATTCGTTAATTACGATTTGATCATCGGCCTCAAACATTTCAGCGCCTAATATTATATCTTGTTTTTTTTGCTTGTAAAGTTCAGTGGTTAATTCTAGTTGGAGCCAATGGTTAATAGGATTGTCATGTAATTCGCCAAAAAGAATAATATCAGCTTTTTGAGCTTTTTTCAGTATATCTTCGAAACTTGTTAATGTACCATTAGAATCAAAAATTTGATGAGTAGTTAGTTGGGCCTTCGAAATGAGAGTAACACATACTAAGAGGAGTATAGAGTATAACTTATTTTTTTTCATAGATTAATTGTTGGATACAATATACAGTAAAATGTAAAAACAACAAAGCCCCGGTATACGGGGCTTTGAGAACAAAAATTAAAGATTATTAATATCCCATTCCGTCCATTCCACCTGGCATAGCAGGCATAGCCGGTTTGTCTTCTTTAATATCTGATAAAACACAGTCGGTAGTTAATAACATACCAGCAATTGAAGCTGCGTTCTCTAAAGCAACACGAGATACTTTAGTAGGATCTATTACTCCTGCCGTTAACATGTTTTCGTATTTATCATTGCGGGCATTATAACCAAAATCAGCTTTTCCTTCGCGAACTTTATTTACAACGATAGATCCTTCGCCGCCGGCGTTAGCTACAATTTGGCGTAACGGCTCTTCAATAGCGCGACGAACGATAGCAATACCAGTAGTTTCATCTTCGTTAGCACCTTTTAATTTTTCTAAAGCTTCCACTGCGCGGATGTATGCAACACCACCACCCGGTACAATTCCTTCTTCAACAGCAGCACGTGTAGCGTGTAAAGCATCGTCAACACGATCTTTCTTTTCTTTCATTTCAACTTCGGTTGCAGCACCAACATAAAGAACTGCAACACCGCCTGCCAATTTAGCTAAACGTTCTTGTAATTTTTCTTTATCGTAATCTGAAGTTGTGGTTTCAATTTGAGCTTTAATTTGATTAACTCGTGCAGTAATTTCTGCTTTTTTTCCAGCTCCACCTACTATTGTTGTGTTGTCTTTATCAATGGTTATTTTTTCGCATTTACCTAAATAAGATAAATCTGCGTTTTCTAATTTAAAACCTCTTTCTTCACTAATTACAGTTCCACCAGTTAAAATGGCGATATCTTCTAACATTGCTTTTCTTCTGTCGCCAAAGCCCGGAGCTTTAACAGCAGCTATTTTTAAAGCACCACGCATCTTATTAACTACTAAAGTTGCTAAAGCTTCGCCTTCAACTTCTTCAGAAATAATTAACAATGGTTTGCCAGTTTGAACAGTTTTTTCTAACACGGGCAATAACTCTTTCATGTTAGAAATTTTCTTATCGTAAATTAAAATATAGGGGGTATCTAAAACAGCCTCCATGCTTTCCGCATTTGTTACAAAATAAGGAGATATATAACCGCGATCAAATTGCATACCCTCCACAACGTCTACATATGTTTCGGTTCCTTTTGCTTCTTCAACGGTAATTACACCTTCTTTTTTAACCTTAGCCATTGCATCGGCAATTAATTTTCCAACAGAAGAATCATTATTTGCCGAGATTGTAGCAACTTGCTCAATTTTCTTATAATCATCGCCAACTTTTTTAGATTGTTTCTTTAAATCTTCTACTACAGCAGTTACTGCTTTGTCGATACCACGTTTTAAATCCATTGGATTTGCACCGGCAGCTACATTTTTTAAACCGGTTGCAACTATTGCCTGCGCTAACACAGTTGCGGTTGTGGTTCCATCACCAGCCTGATCTGCAGTTTTTGAGGCTACTTCTTTAACTAGTTGTGCCCCCATATTTTCAATTGGATCAACTAATTCGATTTCTTTTGCTACAGAAACACCATCCTTAGTAATAGTTGGGGCTCCAAATTTTTTATCGATAATTACATTACGACCTTTTGGACCTAAGGTAACTTTTACTGCATTAGCTAATGCATCAACACCACGCTTTAATGCGTCACGTCCTTCTAAATTGAAAACTATATTTTTAGCCATTTTTTGTTTGTTTTTAAGATTATAGATTTGATTATTAAATGATTGCGAAAATATCCGATTCGCGCATAATTAAGTATTCTTTACCTTCAACATTTATTTCTGTTCCGGCATATTTTCCGTATAAAACGGTATCGCCTACTTTTACAGTTAGAGGCTCGTCTTTTTTGCCATTGCCAACTGCAATAACTTTACCTTTTTGTGGTTTTTCTTTAGCTGTATCAGGAATAATAATGCCTGAAGCGGTTTTTGTTTCTGCTGCAGCAGACTCCACAATTACGCGGTCTGCCAATGGTTTGATACTTACTTTTGCCATAGTTATATGTTTTTTATAGTTTTTATAATTGACAATTGCGCTGTAGTCGAAATTTGTGCCAAGTGTATTTTTTATTGTTTAAACTAAAATTATGGCATACATGACTTATAAATAAATAGAATTATGTCATAAAAAATGTGTCATCCTGTCAAGTTTGCTAGGCTTGCTTTTTATATATTTGCGCTTTGTTATTTATTATGGAATTAAACGCTTTAACGGCAATTTCGCCGGTAGATGGCAGGTATCGCAGACAGGTTAATGAATTGGGTGAATTCTTTTCCGAATTTGGTTTAATAAAATACCGCGTTTGGGTAGAAATAGAATACTTTATTGCTTTAACCGAAGGCGGAATTCCTCAATTAAAATCGGTAGATCACTCTCTTTTTTCAGCTTTGAGAGCTATTTATTTGAAATTTTCGGAGCAGGATGCTAATCGTATAAAAGAGATTGAAAAGACCACCAATCATGATGTTAAAGCGGTTGAATATTTTTTAAAGGAAAAATTTGATGAGTTAAATCTAAGCTCCTATAAGGAGTTTATACATTTTGGACTTACTTCCCAGGACATTAACAATACCTCAATTCCTGCTCTTTTAAAGGATGGTTTTAATCAGGGTACAATGCCGAGCTTAAGACTAATTATGGAGCGGTTTCAGCAATTTGCAGAAGAATGGAAA
This sequence comes from Bacteroidia bacterium, assembly GCA_044238735.1. GTDB lineage: Bacteria > Bacteroidota > Bacteroidia > UBA4408 > UBA4408 > JBIICS01. Next base: position 6,626 of record JBIICS010000087.1, on the reverse strand, counting down.
GATGTTTCTTTGCTGGCCCGAACTCACGGACAGCCCGCCTCTCCAACAAAGTTGGGTAAAGAAATTAAAGTTTTTGTAGAAAGATTAAACGTACAATTAGAACAACTGGATCGTATTCCTTTTTCTGCCAAGTTTGGAGGCGCCACCGGAAACTTTAATGCCCATTATGTTAGTTATCCTAACATCGACTGGGTTTCTTTTGCCAATCATTTCGTTAATCATTATTTAAAGCTTAATCGAAGCCAGTTTACAACCCAGATAGAACATTATGATAATTTGGCTTCTTTCTTTCATTGCCTGGTTCGCATCAACACCATTTTAATTGATTTTTCAAGGGATATATGGACTTATATCTCAATGGAATATTTTAAGCAAAAAATAAAAGCAGGCGAAGTTGGAAGTAGCGCCATGCCTCATAAAGTTAATCCAATTGATTTTGAAAATGCCGAAGGAAATTTAGGTATAGCTAATGCAATTTTTGAGCACTTATCTGCTAAATTACCCATATCCCGTTTGCAGCGCGATTTAACAGACTCAACGGTATTAAGAAATATTGGTGTTCCTATTGCTCACAGTTTAATTGCATATAAAAGCATTTTAAAAGGCTTAGATAAATTATTGCTTAACCAGGTAGCAATTGACCGAGATTTAGAAAACAACTGGGCTGTTGTTGCTGAGGCCATACAAACCATTTTAAGAAGAGAGGCTTATCCTAGTCCTTATGAAGCATTAAAGGCTTTAACCAGAACCAACGAAACGATTAACGAAAATGCAATTAAAAATTTTATTAACGGATTAGATGTTTCTAAATCGGTTAAGGAGGAATTACTTCGTATAACTCCATTTAACTATACCGGAGTATACTAAATGTAAATGATAGAATACCTTGTAATAGCGATAGTTGCTTTATTAGGCTCGGGTTTAACTTTGTTTTCGGGCTTTGGATTGGGAACTATCCTCTTACCTGTTTTTGGTGTTTTTTTTCCAATAGAAATAGCAGTGGCCTTAACCGGTATTGTTCACTTTTTAAACAATGTATTTAAGTTTTTTCTTATTGGCAAAAGTGCAGATCGTAATGTGTTAATTAAGTTTGGTATTCCTTCAATAATTGCTTCATTTGCCGGGGCTATTTTGCTTTACAGACTTTCTGATTTAAAGCCAATTTTTAAATATCATTTAATGGGTAATGAAATGGAAGTGCTTCCGCTTAAGTTTGTGATTGCGCTCTTGCTATTATTTTTTGCTTTATATGACCTAATACCCAAATTAAAAGCGCTAAATTTTGATGAAAAATACCTACCTGTTGGTGGGGTTTTAAGTGGATTTTTTGGGGGATTGTCGGGTAACCAAGGGGTTTTAAGAAGTGCCTTTTTAATCCGAGCCCGATTATCTAAAGAATCTTATATTGCTACCGGTGTTGTATTAGCTTGTTTAATTGATATAACCAGACTATCCGTTTACTTTAACAGATTTAGTAATGTTAAAAATGAAATCGATATTGGTTTATTAACTGTTGCCTGTTTGGCAGCCTTTACAGGAGCCTTTATCGGCAATAAACTAGTGAAAAAAGTTACACTCGAAAGTATTCAGATTTTAGTAGCCGTTCTTATTATTATTTTTTCAGTTTTACTAGCATTAGGAGTTATTTAACCTTTTGCAGGAAAACTAAGAACAGGTAATTTATTTCTAAAACTCATATCGCTTGTTTTGCTGGATAAAAACAAACGCTCAAACCAACTTCTGTTTTGTTGAGTAATCATAATAACTCCACCCATTTTCTGTTTTAAAGCCGTATGTTCAATATTTTCTATTAAACTTAAATCAACATTCGCTTTAATCTCTGTTAGTTTGGCTTGCGTTACTTTGCTTTTTTCGTTGGCATAATTAAAATGAACCAAATGAGTTTGAAGGCCTAATTCGGAGGTGATTTTTTCTATCCATTTAAATTCTGCCGGTAATTTATTTTTATCGCAAGCCAAAATAAAACGGGAATTAAAATTTGTTTTTTTATTTATGGGTACCGATAACACCGGAATTTTTGATTTTTTTATTAAAACGGCTGTGTTTGTGCCCAATACCATTTTTTCCAAGCCACTGGCACCATGTGTACCCGCAATTATTAAATCGGATTTTTGTTTTTTTGAATTGGTAATAATGTCATCAGATATAATTAAACCATCGTTTACAATGAGTTTAAAATTAAATTTTTCTGTTTTTTCATCCAACGCCTCAAAACATTTAGTTATAAATTTGCCTAATCTTAATATGTTTAAGTCATTTTCCTTCGTTATTAAAGCCTTGTATTCGCTCTTCGAAAATAAATCCGCAACATGAGCAAATGCATAAGAATAAAAGAAAATTAGTTCGTGTTTGTTTCTTTTACTCAGTTTAATGGCATATTTAACAACTTCGGCACTTTCTTTAGATAAATCGGTTGGAACAAAAAGTCTCATTATAAAATTTATTAGTTAATTTTTTCAATAATTATTTTTACAATATTAGCTTTTTTAATTATTTAATTAACTGATTTTCGTCAATTGCCAATTCCTGTAATTATGGTATTTTAGAAGGATGGACAATATGCATATATATCCAATTTTTTGGTCGGGCGGTGAGGCTTATTTCCAGTTTATGAAACAAATGATTGATCAAGCAGTTTATGAGATTCATTTACAAACGTATATTTTCGATTACGATGACACCGGAAAACAAATTTTGAATGCTTTGGTTAATGCAGCAAATCGGGGTGTAAATGTTTATCTGGTAATAGATGCTTACGGGTCATCAGATTTTATTAACGATGCCGAAAATGAACTAAAGTCGTCCACTATTCAAGTTAAAATGTTCTCTCCCTCTTTTTTTAAAGATTTTGGGTATGCAGGGAGAAGATTACATCATAAAATTTTATGTTGCGATCGAAAGCATACGATGGTTGGGGGAATCAATATTTCCAATAAATACAGAGGTTACAATACTTCTGAGCCTTGGCTGGATTTTGGCATCTCTTTTTCCAATGAGATATCGCAGGATATTGCCTCCTTTTGTACTATTATTTTTGACAAAGTTTTTGAAGTTCGCTACTTAAAAAATAGTGTTTTTAAAAAAAAGGATTTGGTGGTCTTACAAAACGATTGGTTAAGGGGAAAGAATCAAATTTTTAATTTTTATATCCATGAAATTAAAAATGCAAAAAAGGAGATTATTATTGTTGGCGCCTATTTTTTACCTGGTTTTAGAATGAGACAAGCTTTAAAAAACGCAGCTAACCGGGGTGTTAGTGTAAGCATTATATTAACCGGAATTTCTGATGTTCCGCTGGTTAGAAATGCTACCCGTTTTTTTTACTCTTTTTTATTTAGGCATAGTATTAAAGTTTACGAATGGAAAAAATCGGTGCTACACGGAAAAGTAATGTTGTGCGATCAACAAGTTTTAACGGTAGGATCCTTTAACCTTAATCACCTTAGTCAATACGGAAGTCTTGAATTAAATATTGCTTGCAGCAACTACACTACTGTATTGGCAGCCCATCATACTTTGTTAAAAAACATCATGGATTCTGTGCAAATTAAAAAGGAAAGCATTATAAATCCATTTTTAAGATTTAATCTTTTTATTTCTTTTTATTTAATTCGGGGTATGATGATTTTGGCCATGCTTAAACCATTTTTCAGAAAAAAATCTAAGCAAAAAAAGGTTAAAACCATATTACTATAATCCAGATGGTTTAAATTTGTTAAATGGTTAATAAAATAATAATTATTCTGTTTATTGTGCTGCACTCACTTTTTAGTGTTGCTCAGCAATCGCCTGCATCTGCTATAGATCAGAATCACGGTTTGGTAAAGTGGTTAACATTTAAGGAGGCATTTGAATTAAATAAAAAAAATCCTAAACCATTTATAATCGACGTTTACACCGAATGGTGTGGGTGGTGTAAGCACATGATTAAAACTACATACAGTAATCAGGGCATTGCCAGTTACATCAATAACTTTTTTTATCCTGTTCAGTTTGATGCTGAAACCAAGGACACCATAGAATACATGGGTAAAAAATACTGGAATGAGAGTACCAGGCCTAAAAGTGCTCACCAGCTGGCTATTAAATTAATGGGAGATCGACTTTCGTATCCTACTACCATTTTTTTAATGAATAATTTGCAAACTTCCATGCTTAGTGCCGGTTATATGGATGTGAAACAAATTGAGCCTATACTGGTGTATTGTGTAGAAAATATATGGCGCAGTTGTAATTTTGACGACTTTAAGTTAAATTTCTCTAAAACATTTAATGATTCAATCTCAATCCAGAGTTCATATAAACCTATTAGTTTTAAAGAGTTTGAACAGTTAAAGCCAAAAAAGAAAAAGAAAACGATCATAGTGGCTTATACCAGCTGGTGCAATGGTTGCAAAATATTAAATAAAACAACCTTTACAGATACACTGATTGCACCTTACCTTAAAGAAAATTATAATGTTATCGATTTTAATATAGAAACTGGTTCAGATTCTGTTTTTTGGAATGGAAAATATTATAAGGCTTCAGGTAAATATGGAACCTTTAACGATTTGGTAGTTGAAATATCGGGAGGACAAGTAGGGCTGCCCAGCATATTAATTTTGGATGAAGAAAATAAATTAATTGATCGAATTCCGTTTTATATTCCAGCTCAAACTCTAAATCCTATATTGCATTTTTACGCCGAGAATGCATACTTAAAAACAAAATGGCCCGAGTACCAAGAAGCGTACAAGAAAAGAAAATAAAAAAAATTAAATTTTAATTTCTTTTTCAATTAGTAATATCAGGCAATGTATCACTTTAATATGGATTTCCTGTATTCTGTCGGCATAGCCATGATGAGTTACGCAAATATTTACATCTGCAATAGTGGATAATTTTCCACCGTCCTTACCGGTTAAAGCCACTACTTTCATACCCTTTTCTTTAGCAGCAACCGATGCATTTATAACGTTTTTAGAGTTACCGCTAGTGCTAATGGCTAGTAATACATCATTGTTATTACCAAGAGCCTCTACATATCTAGAAAATATATATTCAAAGCCATAATCGTTTCCAACACAGGTTATGTGGCTGCCATCGCTAATGCTTACAGCTGGCAATGATTTTCGGTTTTCCCTAAATCTACCGCTTAATTCTTCAGCAAAGTGCATGGCATCGCAAAAACTACCTCCGTTTCCACACGAAATTATTTTACCCCCTTTTTGGATAGCATCAATCATAATTTCCGCCGCTTGAACAATTAAATTGATGTTATGGCTATCGTTTACAAAAGAATCCAAAACGCGAGCCGACTCATTAAGTTCGTTTGCAATTAAATCGTTTTTGCTACTCATCTTTACTGATAGTTAAGTAAGGCTTTAATTTTTCAAAAGTTTCAGACTTTAATATTACGGATTTTTTTATGTCTTCAATCGAATTATAATGCCCAATTCTATTTCTGATTTGTATAATGGATTGAGCGGTATTGTAATTTAAATAAGGATGATTCTTTAACTGACTAATTTCTACTTTATTCAGGTCAATTTTTCGAATATTCTTTCCTAAAATAAGATAAGGCTCAATAAATTGAAACAGGGAAGTGTCTATGCCCCACACTTCCATTAGTTGTTCTTTTTTATAAAATCCTCCTAATTTATTTCGGTAATTTGCAATACGGCGGGCAAAGGCAGGGCCAATACCTTTAAGTTTCATTAAAGTTATGGTATCGGCAGTATTTATATCTACCATTATTTGTTCTTCTCTTTTAATTATTTCTTTTAGTTTTTTTTCCTCCGTAATTGTTTTATTTTCCGGAAATGTAATAAAGTCTTTTACGGCCTCAAATTCCTCTTGTTTTAGACCGAATACACGATTAAAATCGTTTAAGTTGTTAAATTTTTTTCCTTTGTTTCTATAATTCAAAAATGATTTTATAAAGCGTTTATTTAACCCTATTAGATTTAATTCAGATTCACTAACGGTATTGGGGTTAAAATAGAAAGGCTTATAAGCGTTAATTTTTTTACCATTAAAATTACTTTCGTTTATCGCCCATTTCTTATTGTTTAATATGTGCTTGTTTTTATAGGTTAGAAGTTGGACACGATTAATACTGTCTTTTAATTGAATTAATTGATCCAATCTGGTTTTGTTAAGTTGGGGTTCAATAAAAAAAGGCAATAATTCATAGAGGATAGTTAATAAGAAACAGATAATAATCAGAAATAAAATCCCTTTTTTTTCTCTTTTATGAAAATGAAAAAAATTCTTAATCTCCTTGAGCATTATACTATACTTTAAATCAGTTGTTTAGCTTGCAAAATTAGAAATGTTTTAGAAGTGAATATAAAAAAGGCCATTTCGGTATGTTTTGTAAATTTGGGGCTATGGCAAAATTTGAAAATGCTTTTAAAATAAAAGGACAGCTTTCTATTTATAATCTTTCGGTTATTACAGGAATTATAGCGGGTTTATTTGCCATGGTATTTTCTTGGTTGTTACATTTTGCCGAAACATGGGTAGAAAGCCTCTTTATTCACACTCCCTACAATGGCACCATCTTAAATAAGGCTGATTTTTCTTTTCATCATATTCAAAATTCTCTCTTCATTTTATTG
>JBIICS010000008.1:0-40811 GCA_044238735.1 Bacteroidia bacterium | reverse complement strand
CGTTAAGTTGTTGCTGCATTTGTCGCATACTTTGCATGCTAGGCTTATTTCCATTACCTGGCTTTTTACAGCTCCCTTGTCCCGGCTTACTTTTAGATTGTTGTTGTTGCTTCATTTGCTGCTGCATCTGCTGTAACGATTCCGATAATATAAGGGCTAAATTGTTAATGGAAGTCATGGTAAACTGTTGGCGGCTTGCTGCTTGCGACAGTTGTCTTTCCTGTAAATTATCAAGCGCTTTTTCAATATTGTGATGTATAGCGCTAATTTCTTTATTAACAACCGATGATATTTGAGGATTTCGTTTACTTAGTGCAAATAAACTGTCTTCAATTAGTTTGGCATCGTCTTTTAATTTACGTTGATTTTGGCCAATCTTTAAGAACTTTGGATTATTAATATCTGCAGTTTTAACTTCGTTTATAAGGATCTCCTGGTTAAACGAAAGTTGAACTAAATTTTCCAATATTTGCCTTAAGGCATCATAATCTTCTCCGGCTTCCTCTTCCTGCATTTCGTCACTCATTTTTTCCATTTCTTTGGCCATTTCTTCCATCTTTTCCGCGGCCTGTTTTTGAGATTGAGATGCTTTTTTATTTTTTTTCTGCTTAAGTTCTTCCGAACTGTTTTGCATATCTTTTTTTATGTCTTCCTGTTTTTTATCTAAGTCTTTTAAATCATGCGGATCCTGCAGCTCCTTGTTTTTCTGTTCCAGGTCCTTGTATTCTTTTTTTAAATCTTCAAATTCTTTGTTTAGTTTATCTTGTTTATCGCCAAGTTCTTTTTGTTTATCTGCCGAATTATTTTTATCATTTTGTGTTTCTTTCGATAAGTCTTCTTGTTTTTGTGCCAGGTCTTTTAATCTCTCCGTGGTTTCTGTTAGTTTTTGTTCAAACTCTAATTGTTTAAATAACTCCAGATTTCTATCAAGTTCTTTTTCCAGGTCTTTATTATCCATTTTCAGTTTGTCTAAGGCATCCTGTGTTTGAGTTTTATCCATTTTTTCGAGAAGTTGCTGTAATTCTTCATACATCTTCTTCATGTCCTCGTTCATAACCTTTTCAAATAATTCTTCGAGCTGTTTTTGTTTTTCTAATAATTCCTCACTAGGTTGTGTGTTTTCATTGTTTATCTGATTATTCTTCTCATTTTGTTCACTTATATTTTCAATCGATTTCTGAAGGTCTTGCTGTTGTTTAATTAATTCTTCTATTTGCTTTTTCTCTTCCCAATTAAGCTGCTTTTTATCATTTACTTTTTTCTCAACTGCTTTAATTTCCTTTTGAAGCTTTTTAGCTTTATCTATAGCTTCCTTTAAATCATTTTTAATTTCTTTATTGGCTTCATTTTTTTGTTTAGACAATTCGCTGAGCGACGGGGCCTTATAATTAAAATGTTGAGAACGCGAGCTTTTGGGTCCATTTATACCATCGTTATCATAAATTTCAAAAAAATATTCAACTTCATCATCTGCATTTAAGTTTAATGTGTTTAAATCAAAATAATGGAAAAAGTTATTTTGTAACTGATTTTGAATAATGGGAATGTTAACACTTACATAATTACTAAGCACTTTACCGGTTGAATCTGTTTTCTTATTTACAAATCGATAATTAAAGTTTAATTTACTAAATCCGTAATCATCTTTTATTAGTCCGTTAAAGTAATACCTGCGGTTGCTTAATGAATCTTTTTTTGCCTCAACAGTAATTTCGGGATAAGAATCTTTAATTACATTGATTGAATAAATGGCCTCTTCATTTTTATAGGGCCTTGAAATAAAAGAATAGTTAAGAGAATTGTTAATTCGTTTGCTTATCGAAAACATGTTTTCTTCTTCATGTAAAAAATTACTTTCGGAATCTTTAGCATTTAAATCACTTTTAAATACCAGCTCTTTAATGTTCTCTGTTCGTAATTTCCACTTAATAACAGTTCCTTCTGGAACTGTTAGATCCCCCGTATTGGTGATGATTTCATCTTTTCTTGAGATATAAGCTGGGTAATCTATATTAATTTGTAGTGAAGCGATTATGGGTTTTGGTAAAACTGTTAAACTAAAATTCTCAGAATTAAATCCGGCTGCAATAAAATTAAAGGAGGTACTTTTCTGTATATTATTAAGGGTATACTCAAATAATCCATTTTTTATTTTTTGCATCTTATATTCAAAGCCTTTATAGTTAATATAGGCTTCGGCTGGTATTTCATCCCCTTTTATTTCAACTTCTATTGTAAAGTCTTGATGTTGTAAAACATTTAGGCTTTTGTTTTTTAATTTAAATTTAAAGGGGGCCTCGGGAATAAATTCCTGATTATAATTTATTAAGCGAGTAGTACTTTGGGTAATTAAGTGAGGATATACTATAAATAAACAAATGAATATAATTAAGGGTAAAAGGGCATATTTAGCATATCGTTTGTTTTCACTTAAATTTACTGCCGAAATAAATTGAACAGGCCTAAGCTCAGCTGATTTTTGATTAATAGCGGCTTCTATAAGTGATACATCGGCACAGTCGTTTTCTTTTTTTAATTGAAGTATATTTAAAATCTTGTCAGCCACATGCGTAAAATGTTTACCAATTATTACAGCAGCTTCTTCATGGGAAATTACTTTTCCTAAACGATAGAGTTTTACTAAAGGTGTTATTATTAATTTATAAGAAGTAAATCCAGTAGTTAGCAAATAAATAGTAAACAAACTAAATCGAATGGAAGAGCTAAACCTTCCAAAATATTCTAGTAAGTTAATTATCAGAAATAAACTGACAAATAAGCCTAATGCAATTAAGCATCCTCTTATAAGTTGGTTTAAATAATAACGTCTTATAAACGCATCAATTTTTGATAGTATATGTTGGTATTCGTTTTGCACGTATATATAAATCTACAAACTATATGTTTATTAACGTATTAAAACCTGATAATTTTTGTTAATGAATAAACGTTATTCTCATTTAAAAATGATAATTTTAATTCGTGTTAACAGTAACTTTTTTAGGTACAGGTACTTCTCAGGGCATTCCCTTAATTGCTTGCAATTGTCGTGTTTGTGCTTCTGTAAATCTACATGATAACCGCCTGCGTTCATCTGTGTTAATTCAGAAAGAGGGAACAACGGTAGTAATTGATACAGGTCCCGATTTCAGGCAACAAATGTTGCGCGAAAAGGTTTTGAGTTTAGACGCTGTTTTGTATACTCACGAGCACAAAGATCATATTGCCGGCATGGACGATGTAAGAGGCTTTAATTATATATTAAAGCGCCCTATGGATATTTATTGCACTCCAAGTGTCCTCAACGCTTTAAAGCGTGAATTTTACTATGTTTTTTCGGAAGATAAATATCCTGGAATTCCAGAAATAAATGTAAACACCCTTGTGAATTTACTCCCTTTTAAAATTAAGGGATTACTATTTACGCCTGTGCAGTGTATGCATGCGCGAATGCCTGTTCTGGGTTTTAGAGTTGATGATTTTGCTTACATAACAGATGCCAATTATATTTCGGACCAAGAAAAAGAAAAATTGAAGGGGCTAAAAGTTATAGTTTTAAATGCTCTGCGAAACGAGCCTCATCTTTCTCATTTTACTTTAGCTGAAGCTATAAACTTGGTTGAGGAGCTTAAACCCGAGAAAGCTTATTTCACTCATATAAGTCATCAACTGGGATTACACGAGGAGGTAAATCTTAAATTGCCACAAAATTGTAGCTTAGCATACGATGGACTTAAAATAAAAATTGCCTGATTTTTTCAGGCAATTAATAAAAAGGAATATTTAAAAATTCTAATTATCGGTACAAGAAACTACTGCTTCTTCACCAAAGGGTTTATAGGTCGCTTCAAGATTTTCTTTAAATTCTTTAATTTCTTTACGTGTTCCGCATTTTTCTAATGTACTTCGTTTAGTTTGCCCAACTCCATCCTGATCTACGATAATTTCGCAGGTGGTGCATTTGGTACAAGAGTAAAGACTAACTAGTGTAATTACAACTATTGCTGATTTAAATAAACGATTCATATTAGATTGTTTTGACGTAAAAATATAAAAAAATATCTTACAAACAAGAGCTATAAACGGCCTTAATATTTTTTCCAAGCTAATTCTAATTCTTTTTCGGTGAAATCTTCTCCCGTCCAATACTCTTTAATTTCCAGTTTATTGCTTAAATATACTTTAGGCACTCCACCCAAGGTTATAAGTACAAAATCCCTTTTGTTAAACAGGGTGTAATTTAAATTAAATTTAGATTTCTCTTTAAAAGTTTCCAAGTCCGCTTTATTGCCATTTAAATAGGCTAAAATTTGCCAATCGGGATTGTTTTTTTGAATGATTGTAAGTTTTCGGGCAGTGTGAATACAATGTTGGCAGGTTAAACTAAAAAAGGCTAAAAATTGTTTAGATTGATTGGGTTTTATAGAGTCATTTCCGCTAATGATCGGAGGAAATATTTCCGGATTAATGGTATTCTTTTCCAATTTTGCCTTAGGTTCACTTAGATAAAAATCTTCGGGTATTCGAAAAGCAAATATTCCGGAGGTAATAATAATTAATGATATGCTTACAAATAGTTTATTTCGTTTAAAACTTAGATTTTGTTTGGATACTTTGTAGGAAGTAAAAAGTAAAGCAATTAAAAGTATATTTTTTAAAATAGACTGAACGTTTGACATTGGGAGCCAAGTTCCAAAACAACCGCAGTTGTTGTCGTTGCCGGATACAACTATTCTTAAAAGTAAAAAGGAAGTAAAGAAAAGTAAAATTAAAATTGAAAGAGGAAAGATAGTACGCCTGAAATTCCAGTTTACGATAAGTGAAATTCCCAGAAAAATTTCAAAGGAGATAATTAAACGTGATAAGTAAGGAGAAAGGGCCCAATTAATAATACCATAATCTACTAAATCATACTCAAATAATTCTATAGGGAAAAGCTTCGAAATGCCCGAAAAAATGAAGACTGCGCCCAGCAGAATATTTAATATAGAGGATATATATTTCATTGTATATATAAAAAAAGAGCCATCAAATTGATGGCTCCTTAAAATTTCATTTTGCTAGGAATTAATCCTCAACAAATTTACAAGTAACACCAAACGCACTGTTTGAACCGTTTTCGCAAGCAGTTTTCGCAGCATCAGCATCTTTTTTGTTGTACTCAGCAGAAGCACCTTTAGTTGTAATACCAGCTACAGAACACTCGCAGTGGTAAGATTTTTTACAAGATGTAAAAGATAAAGCTAAAGCAGCTACTGATAAAAATAAAGCAACTTTTTTCATGGTTTTGTTTTTAGTTTGTTAATTAATGCCGCTAATTTATAACTTATATGTTTAAGTTAGAAATTAATTAATGGAATATTTAATAAATTCTTTATCGTTTTTAGCCTTCTCTTTTAAAGATGGGTCTTTTTCGAAAGCTTTAGCTAAAGATTCAGTTAGTAAACCTTGGTTGCTCATACGGGCAGCTATCACTGCTTTAAGGTAATACGATTTTGCACTCTGAGCATCTTTGCTTGCTTCCAATGTTTTTAATGCCCCTTCTTTATCTCCATTTAATAATTTAGCTAATGCAGCATTGTAAGTTTGCTCGCTGCCATAAGCAGAAACTGCTTCGGCGTATTTACCTTTTAAAATATAGATTTTACCCATATTGTAGTTAGCTTCAGCAGAGGCTCCTGTTTCTTTGTATAATTCTTCTGCTTTTGCATTATCGCCTTTTAAAATAGCACATGCTAAAAGGTTAGTTTTAATTAAAGCACTTCCAGGGTTTGCTTTATCAGCTTTTTCGAATGCTGCCAATGCATCATCTACTTTATTTTGCATAATTAATATACTACCAACATTGTTATGCCCTCTCCAGTCGTTTGGATAAACAGTAGCAACCGATTGGTAAACGCCTAATTGCTGATTAACATCCGTAAATAAAGAGGCTGCATACATCAATTCTTCAACGGTTAAGGTATCAGGTTTGGTTGTAGCTAATTGTTTTAAAACATCATCAGTTTTGCAAGGTTTTTCAGCAGATACTTTAATGGTAGCCTTACGTAATTGAGGGAAAATCTCATCAGAAATCTCTGTATAAGCTTTAGAGATATTCTTAATTTCTCTTTCTCTAACGTCATTATCACTATAGGTAGAGAGTATACGTAAAATCATTTCTTTATCAGGCACATTTGATGCGGTCATCAGCGATTTAAATCCTGCCCAGTCTTCACCAATAGATTGAACATTCATTGCGCCCTGTGGAGCAGTAACGCCTAATTTTTTCATTTGCTCTGCAACATATTTACTGGCAGCTGCACCGCGTTCGTTGGCAAGGTTGGAGTTGCGGTCTAATTCTCCATCAGGAGAAGCTGCAGCAACAATTTGAAAACCGGTAATGTTATAGTTGCTAACTGTACTTACAACTTTTTTTCCTTCTTTAACTTCTGTTACCGCATCATCTAAAAATTTAACTAAACCTTTAACATCATCCTGAGTAATCTCTTTTGGTTGCACGTTAGATTGATTAATCAAGAAGTTGATATTGGCATCATACCCAAAAGTTTGTGTTTTAGGCATTTCACCTTTACCCATTAAAGTTTTAACCTCATTAGACACTAAAAGGGGTGTAATGATGGTAGCGTCTGCAATTTTAACCTGAGGGAAATCTTTTGATTTTGATTTATATGAACCGTTTGCTTTTAATTCTAAAGTGGAATTAGTCATTTCGGGTTTGTAGGCTATTATATCATTATAGCTGAAACTTCCACCTTCTTTAGCAATAACCTGCGCGTCTTTAGCAGGATTTTTAACTTTAGGTCCAACAAAGGTTTTAGATTTAAGTTCAACTTCTCCACTTGGAGTTTTAATAACCGGAGTTACTTTAACAGTGGCTTTAACCCAGTAGTATTTGGGTATAAACTTGCCACTAATCGCAACTTTAATACTATCACCATGCATTTCCAATGGGTTAGGAGTTACCGAGTAACTAACTGTTCCATATTTGCTGGCCATTTTGTTTAAACTATTACAGCTCGATAATACCACCGTAGCAGCTAAGGCTATACTAATTCCTTTTGTTAAATTATTTTTCATTTTTTGGAGTTTCGTTTTTTTACTTTCAAAGCGCAAAATTACTCTTTGTTTTTAATTAAAAAACTATTTTTAATAATTATTGAAAGTTTATTAATCTGATTTTGCTCTATTTAGCTCTAAAAAAAGGGTGTTTATGTCCTTTTTTAATACCGGATGTATATAATTTGGTAAAATTTCCTTCAGTGGTTCCAACACAAAATTTCGTTCGTGTAAAAAAGGATGTGGAATTGTTATCCAATCGTTGTTAATGATCTCATTGTCAACAAATAAAAGGTCTATATCCAAAATTCGGGGGCCCCATTTTTCAGTTCTAATTCGACCTAACTCGCGCTCTGTTTCCAGTATAATTTCTAAAATTTCAGTTGCATTTTTAACGGTTACACCGAAACCTGCACTGTTTATAAAATCATTCTGATGTATATTTCCCCAGGGTTTAGTTATATAAAATGAACTAACCGTTAAACAGGTATTTAATTTTTCCTCTAAAATCCTATAACATTTTTTAATATTTAACCTGCAATCCCCTATATTACTGCCAAAGGACAAAACAAACAAACTCATATATTATTTAATGGGATTAATGAAGTTTAAATTAAATCATACACTAGCACAAATTTCCTATAATTGCCGTAAAATTATTTAATTAATTAAAATGAAACAGTTTTTTAAGTTTGTTTTTGCCTCTATGTTAGGCATTATTTTAGCTAGCCTTTTATTGGTTGTTATTCTTTTTATCTCCGTTGCAGCCTTATCTGGAAGCGAAACAGAGGTTAAGTTAAAAGACAATTCGATTTTAATGATCGATTTTGCAGAGGAAATTAAGGATCGTGCATCTAAAAACCCTTTTGAGAATTTTAATTTTTCTGATCTATCTTCTAACAAAGAAATAGGCCTTAATGATGTTTTGTCGGCCCTGGAAGCTGCAACAACAGATGATAAAATTAAAGCAGTGTATTTAAATTTTCAGTCTATTCCGGCCGGATTTGCTACTAACCAGGAAATGCGAAATGCTTTGCTTCAGTTAAAGGAAAGTAAAAAACCGGTTTATGCTTATAGTAGCGTATATACTCAGGGCGCATATTACATGGCCTCTGCAGCTGATAAAGTGTTTATTCATCCCCAAGGACTAATAGAGTTAAAGGGATTGGGTGCTCAAGTCATGTTTTTTAAAGGGGCCCTCGAAAAATTAGAAATTGAACCTCAAATCATTCGCCACGGTAAATTTAAAAGTGCTGTAGAGCCTTATATGCTTGATCAAATGAGTGAGGCTAACAAATTACAAACCCGCACTTACATGAACTCTTTGTGGAATTATTGGAAAGAACAAGTTGGAAAATCAAGAAAAATTAGCGTGGAGGAGCTGCAAAATTTGGCCGACCAAATTTTAGTTAGAAATGCAAAAGACGCATTAAAATATAAATTAGCTGATAAAGTAGCCTATTTTGATGAGGTGATGGATGAGTTTAAGTCGCTTACAGGAAGTAAAAGTATTGATGATCTAAATTTTGTAAAATTATCTAAATACATTGATGCAGTAAAACCTAAAATACAGGCAACTAAAGAAAAAGTTGCAGTAATTTATGCTAATGGTGAAATTGAGGATGGAGAAGGGGCTGAACATGTTATTGGTGGTGATAGAATAGCTAAAGCTATCCGCGAAGCTAGATTAGACGAAAATGTGAAAGCGATTGTATTGCGAGTAAATTCGCCGGGTGGAAGTTCACTGGCAAGCGACATTATTTGGAGAGAGGCTGTTTTAGCAAAAAAGGTTAAACCTCTTGTGGTAAGTATGGGCGATGTGGCAGCATCGGGTGGTTATTATATTTCGTGTGCGGCTGATAAAATATATGCACAGCCCAATACCATAACAGGTTCTATTGGTGTATTTGGTTTAATGTTTAGTGGACAAAAAATGATGAATAACAAATTGGGAATTAAGGTTGATACCGTATTAACCGGTAAGTATGGCGATTTTGGCACTGTTTACCGTCCGCTTTCTTCTTTCGAAAGAGATGTTATCCAAATGGAAGTAGAGAACATTTATGATGATTTTATAACAAAAGTAGCAGAAGGTAGAAAAATCAGTAAATCGCAGGTGGATAGTATCGGACAGGGTAGGGTGTGGAGTGGAATTGACGCAAAAAGAATTGGCTTAATAGATGATTTTGGTGGATTAAATGATGCTATTGCTCACGCGGTTAAATTAGCTAAACTAGATAAATACCGTTTGATTGATTTACCTAAACAGAAAGAACCTTTTGAACAAATAATGAGTGAATTTTCGGGTGGTACAGAAGCATTCTTTGCCAAGCAATTATTGGGCAGCGAATACACTTTTTACAAACAAATTAAACGGATTACCTCTCAGCAGGGTATTTTAATGCGTATGCCCTACGAGGTCGTTATTAGGTAGTTTATAAATCTGTTAATTTAAAATGCTATTCTCTACTGTTGAGTTAAGATTGGTTAGTGGGCAAAAAACGGATCACTCTTTACTTATCAAGGGTTGATTAAGAAAGGTGTTTTAGAAATAAAACAGTTTATATTAAATTATGCTTGGTTAAGCAATTCTATCACCGTAATTTCAGGTTGTATTCCAATGCGTCCCGGATACCCAATTACACCTAATCCACGGTTTACGTATAGGTGTTGTTTCCCCTCAGTGTAAAGCCCAGCCCATTGCGGATAAAAATATTTAGACGGACTCCATTTAAAACCCTTTATTTCAACCCCTAATTGCATGCCATGTGTATGGCCCGATAAAGTTAAATCTATATCGTTATGATCCCCTAAAACTTTAGCTTGCCAGTGCGATGGGTCGTGTGATAATAATATTTTGAACGAAACTTCTTCCGTGCCTATTTTTGCTTTTTCCACATCGCCAATTCTCGGGAAACGCATGGCACTGCCCCAATTCTCAACCCCTACAATCGCAATTTTCTCCCCATTTTTTTCTATAATTCTGTTTTCATTTAATAGCAAATTCCAACCGAGGTCTTTTTGGAAATTCTTTAAATCAATCAGGTTTTGTTTTTTATCTTCTACTTTATTCCATCTAAAATAATCTCCATAATCATGATTACCTAAAATTGAAAAAACACCTAAAGGCGCATTTAGAGAACCGAGCTGTTTCTTGTAAGGATAAGCCTCTAGCGCAATTTCGTTTACTAAATCGCCCGTAAAAAAAATTATGTCTGGTTTTTGTTCTTGTATTATTTTTATAGCTGTTTCAAGCGGACCTTGGTTTACGTAGGTACCACTGTGTATATCGCTGATTTGAACAATCTTAAGACCATTAAAAGCGAGGGGTAAGTTTTTAAATGGAATTTTTACGTGATGAACTTTATAATCAAAAACGGTTTTAATCATACCATAAACAAATCCAGCCAAGGGAATGGCAGCACTATATAAAGCTACTTTGTTTAAGAAGTCTGATCGGCTAATCGTATTCTTTTCTTCTTTTGGTTGAGCTTTCCTGCTAATTTTAATGATGCTCCAACGGCACAGCCTAAATAAATCAATAAAAAGTAAAACAAGGGAGGCAATTACTTTAGAAAATAGGATAATCATTAAACTTCCTACAACGTAAACACCAGCCCATCGAGGCCATAAAACAGAGGGTTTAAAGGCACCGGCAATAAGAAGAACTACGGTTAAGGCGGTTAAAGACCAGTAAGTAATTTTTAAATAATTTTTAGTGAGGTTTTTTTTAATAACCGGATAAAAGTATAGTTCTATTAAAAAAAGAAGAACCAGTGGCATTATATATCGGAAAACGCTCATAATCGTAAATTCCAAAATTAAAAATAATAGAGTGCAATGCTCAAGAACTCTAAATAAATACTGTTATTATTTATTAAATTAGCATCGCTAACCGCCTTGTCGCTTTAAGTAATTAAAGAGGAAAGTCCGGGCAACACAGAGCATCCAACCGAACTTAATAAGTTTGGGTAGCAGTTGTAATGGCTGCTAACAGAAAGTGCCACAGAAAATATACCGCCTTTAGCGGTGTTGGAGGTTATGCCTCCTTCACTTTTTTAAAGGTAAGGGTGAAAACGCGAGGTAAGAGCTCACGCGCTTGTAAAGAAATTTGCAATTGGGTAAACCTTTGGTGTTGAAAGGCCATGTATACCAAACCTTTGGAGTTGCTCGCTCCAGTACCTTGAGTCGGTTTGGAGGGTAGGCTGCTAAGATAAATGACAGGGGCCTGCTTGCAGGTACAAAACCCGGCTTACAGGTTAGCTTATTTTTAATCCAATTACTAAAACATCATCTACTTGTTGATGGTGTTTTTGCCAATTAAGGAATGTTTGTGTAACAATTTTTTCTTGCTCCTTAAAATCCTTATCACTGTTTTCAGTTAACAACTCTTGCAAGGGCTTATATTTAAATTTTTTTCCTTTTGGGCCACCAAACTGATCGGCATAACCATCCGAAAACGTGTATATACAATCGTTCTTTTCTAGAAGAACAGTATGCTGTACAAAGTCTCTCATATCTGCATAAAAACCCACCGGCATTTTTTGCGCAGCATATTCAGTGTTTATATTTTTTCTAACTATCCAAAACGGATTGTTAGCATTAGCGTATGTTAACTGATAACTGGTTAGGTTTATTTTTAACGCAACTAAATCCATTCCGTCTTTGCTCGATAAATTAGATTCGTTTTGTTTTAAATTTGATATAATTTTCTTACGAAGTTTATTTAGAATTTCTGCAGGCTCCGTGATGTTGTTTTCAATAATGATTTCGTTTAGTAAGGATGATCCCAACATAGACATAAAGCCTCCCGGAACTCCATGTCCGGTGCAGTCTGCAGTAATTAAATATACATTATCTTCATTTTGATAGCACCAGTAAAAATCACCCCCCACAATATCGCGTGGTTTGTTTAAAATAAAAAAATCAGTAAAAATACTTTGCATATATTTTGCCGATGGAAGAATAGCCGTTTGTATAAGATGTGCGTAATTTAAACTATCGGTAATTTGCTGATGATTTTGTTCTATTAAATTTTTCTGAATAGATAATTGTTCGTTTTGAAGTATTAACTGCAAATTTGCTTTTTTTCGTAAACGATTAAAGCGAAAGATTAAAAGGAGAAGTATCAAAATTATAAGGATAATGGAAGAGGCTACTAAAAGTGCTCTTTTCTGATTGGCAATTAAATAGGTTTGAGCTTTGAGTAAACTTCCCCTGCTTTCTATTACCTCATTTTGAAAATTAATTTTTTCCTGTTTTTGCTTAATCTCATTTTTAAGATTTTCTAGTTTTAACTCTTGTTCCCTGATGTTTTGTTGTATTTCCTCATTTAATAATAATAGATTTTCCTCTAGCGTTTTAAGTTTTACACTTTGGTTTCCAATGTTTTTTAATTGTTCCTCAATTTTTTTTCGTTGAGCACTTATTTCGTTTACTTGTTGCTTATTAGTGGTATTAAGTTCATTTATTTCTTGATTAGATAATGTAATATGATTGGCATTAACCAGGTTGTGCTCATTAATTTTTTCGATGGCACTGCGCCACTCACTTTCTTTTAAAATAGCCATATCCAGAAGATTCTGGCTGGGGCTAAATCCAGCTTGTTTTAAAATAGGTTTATTAATAGAAAAAATTAAATCGTCATCATCATTCATAAAATTAATCATCGAAAAATTGAAGTCCTCCAAATTTTCGCTCACTAATAAAATTTCTTTTCCATTTATTTTTCTGAATAAGGCATGAACATCAATGTTCGTATTGCCATTTATATAAAGGATGTGCGGATCATCTAACGATTCTATGGTTTTGTAACAAACTATTTGTATTCGCTTGTATTTAATAAGACCATGTTGCGAATTAGCCATAAGGGCCTCGTATAACTCCGGATGTTGGCCTAATATTCCAATTTTAAAAGTTTTAGCGCTTGCATGTTTTGGCCAATTAAACTCGCTTGCAAATTCTAATATAAACAACGCCTTTTTTTGATTTAACTTAAGCTTTTGGGCGAAGGTAAAAGAGCCAATTAAAAGGAAAAATAGGAGTAAAAATTTCATGCAGGAGTGAATAGATGGTTAGCGTTGGTTAATTTGAATTGACATTGGTACTATTTATACTTAAATTTGCCCATATAGTTTTAAAAAATGAGAAAAATATTCGCTTTATGTATTGCACTTTCATTTTTAGTAATGGGTTGTGCTCCAAAAGCCAGATGTGGTGGCACAAAAAAGCAAGCCAATAAAAGATCTAAAAAAATGCAATCTTTTGCTCCAGGCATGGTCTATTAATTGCAATTATTCAATTTTTAAAAAAATCTGCAGGTATATTAAAATAGTTTTATATATTTGCACCCACTAATTTAACATTAAAATCGGGGCGTAGCGTAGTCCGGTTATCGCGCCTGGTTTGGGACCAGGAGGTCGCAAGTTCGAATCTTGCCGCCCCGACAAAAGCCATCAAAATTTGGTGGCTTTTTTAGTTAAAATTAGGGCAATTATTATCTTTGCAAACAAATGGTTCCGTAGCTCAGCTGGATAGAGCAACTGCCTTCTAAGCAGTAGGTCATTGGTTCGAGTCCAATCGGAATCACTAGTAAAACAAGGGGTTTAAGCTTTTAAAAGTTTAGACCCTTTTTTATTTGCATACAATTTAGATATAAGCGTTTAATTTATTTCTGAAGATAATGCCTGCGATAATTTTTAGTGAAACCCCTGCATATTAATAAGTCTCATTTTTCGGGGAACAACATTGCTGTTTAGCCTATCTTTTAGAGTTAATTTCTTCTTATTTTACTCGCGTTCATAAGGGTTTTATTTCTCCAATAGGCCTGCTTTCTTTGCTAAATTACCTTTTAAAACGCACTTAAATTACCGGTCTTGTTAATTGAAAATTTTGTGTTTTAAAAAAATACAATAACAATTGTAAACTAAGAGAAATGTTTTTATTAAGATATCTTAGTAATTAATGATTAAAGCCCAACTTAAAAAAAAAATTAGCTTGGCGAATGTTTAATACGAGACCGAAATTCGAGCTGAGACTAATTTTTATCTATATAATACCAATTATACAAAAACCAGGAACACCATAATCAAATACGTTAAAAAAAAAGGAGCGAAATTTTTCGCTCCTTTTTTGTTATGCTAACATAAGAATAGGATTCTCTAAGTAACTCTTGAGCGTTTGTAAGAAAGCTGCTCCGGAAGCTCCATCTACCACACGGTGGTCGCATGATAATGTTAACTTCATAGTGTTTCCCGGAACAATTTGTCCGTGCTTCACAACGGGAACTTCTTTAATTCCTCCTACTGCTAATATGCAGGCGTCCGGCGGATTAATAATGGCAGTAAATTCATCTATACCAAACATACCCAAATTGGATATAGTAAAGGTGTTACCCTCCATATCGGTTGGTAATATTTTCTTTTCTTTTGCTTTTCGAGCAAATGATTTAACTTCAGAAGATATTGCTTTAATAGATTTCAAATCTGTATTTTTTATAACAGGAACAACTAATCCATCTTCAATTGCTACTGCAACACCAATATTAACTTGGTGATTGGTTCTAATTTTATCGCCTAGCCAACTGGAATTTATAATTGGATGTTTTTTTAACGCAACTGCACAGGCCTTAATAACCAAGTCATTAAAGGAAACTTTAGCTTCTTCTTCTTTATTAATTAATTTACGCGCATCTATGGCGTTAGCCATATCTACTTCCATGGTTAAATAAAAATGAGGAGCACTAAATTTACTTTCAGCTAATCGTTTGGCTATAACTTTACGCATTTGTGAAACAGGCGTATCAGTATAACTTTGCCCATGAAATGCAGGCTGATCAAATGAAGTACTTAAGTTGCCTGAATTGGTACTTGTGTAATTTTCAACATCACGCTTAACTATTCTGCCATCATCTCCACTTCCTTTTATTTGATTTAAATCGATTCCTTTTTCTGTGGCAATTGCTTTAGCAAGAGGAGAGGCTTTTAATCTTCCGTCGCTGTTTACTGATGCATTTGCAGAAGTAGGTACTGAAACAGGTTTAGTTTCACTAACGCTTTCTTGTTTTGCTTCGCTTTGCTTGGGGGGCTCTAATTTAGTGGCTTCTGCTGCGCTTGTTTGAGCAATTAATGATGATATATCTTCACCTTTAGTTCCAACAATCGCTAATATGGTATCTACAGGGGCACCCTTGCCTTCTTCAACGCCAATATGAAGCAATATACCGTTATAAAACGATTCAAACTCCATTGTTGCTTTATCAGTTTCTATCTCTGCAATTAAATCCCCTTCTTTAACTTGATCGCCAATTTTTTTGTGCCATTTTGCAACAACACCTTCCGTCATGGTGTCGCTTAATTTTGGCATTTTAATTATTTCTGCCATAGATTTATTCGGTTATAAATGGATAATTGGGTTCTGCATAAACATCGTTGTATAACTCATCTACCGTTGGATATGGAGATTCTTCAGCAAAGGTTACACTTTCCTCTACCATAAGTTTAACCTTCTCGTTTATGGCTTCAATTTCAGAGTCGGTAGCGTATTTTTTCTTTTTAATGCTTACTAATACTTTTTCAATAGGATCTTGTCTCTTATACTCTTCAACTTCTTCTTTTGTTCGATAGCTGGCCGGATCCGACATCGAATGACCTCTGTATCGATAGGTCTTCATCTCTAATAAATAAGGTCCTTTGCCGGTACGTGCATGTTCAGCAGCTTTTTCAATTGCTTCATGAACAGCCTCACAAGTCATTCCATCCACAGCTTCAGACGGCATCTCATACGCATGTCCTAATTTGTATAAATCATGCACATTGCTGGTTCTCTCTACAGAGGTACCCATTGCATAATTGTTGTTTTCAATGATAAATACCACCGGTAATTTCCATGTCATTGCCATATTAAAGGCTTCATGTAAAGCACCCTGGCGGGTTGCACCATCGCCCATGTAACAAAATGTTACATAAGGATCATTTCTGTATTTATCAGCGAAGGCAATGCCTGCTCCTAATGGTATTTGTCCGCCCACAATGCCATGTCCACCATAAAAATGATGTTCTTTAGAGAACAAGTGCATTGAGCCCCCTTTTCCTTTAGAACATCCGGTAATTTTAGCCATTAATTCAGCTAAAATATATTTTGGATGCATACCCAATCCGATGGGATGAGCATGATCGCGGTAGGCAGTAATATATTTATCACCTTTTTCTGCAGCCGATACTACGCCACTCACTAATGCCTCTTGCCCTATGTATAAATGGCAAAATCCTCTTATTTTTTGTTGAATATAGAGCTGACCGCATTTCTCTTCAAATTTGCGCATCAGCAACATTGATTCGTACCAGTACAGGTAAGTTTCTTTGGTAATTTTTTTCTTTCCCATAAATTTATTTGCTCCTTACAAATTTAATTTTTTATTACAGATAATACGAAAATATATGCTTGTTTTTAACTTTTTAATGAAGCCTCAAATACAAATGGTAAAAGGCTTTTGGCATTGTTTGTAATAATTATTTTACCATCTTCGGACGCCATTATAATTTTAATGGGGGAGGTATATTTTTGTTCGTATTCAGTAATTACTTGGCGGCAAGAACCACATGGACTTACCGGCATCTGCGGACTAAATTTTATAGATTTTGCCATTACTGCTATGGTCTTTATTTTAACATTGGGATATTGAGAGCTAGCATAAAATAGAGCTACTCTTTCGGCACAAATGCCCGATGGGTAAGCAACATTTTCTTGATTATTCCCGGTAATTATAACTCCATTTTCGAGTAAAACAGCTGCTCCAACATAAAACCTCGAATAATCAGCATAAGCATGTTTAAGGGCTTCTTCTGCTCTTTTTACCAAGTCATGATCTATTTGGTCTAACTCGTTTTTTCCGGCTAATTCGGTGTAACTGATTCGGAATTCTTTTTCCATTTTTTATTTTAAGCTTACAAAAAAGCCCATCCAGATATGGATGGGCTTTCGATTGTTATAAACTGGATTATAATTCCCACAAGTCGTGTTCAAGTAGAAAAATTTCTTCTTTAATTCTTTCAGATTCCATTAATGCATCAATACCTTGCGCATATTCATCAATAATACGATCAAAAACATTCGTTTCTTTATAAATATAGCTACCAAACATACGCTTCCAGAAAATATCTTCTAAAGTTCTTCTTTCCGCATCATTTTGCCTATTGTAAACCTCTACATTTGCAAACGCATAACGGCATTCTGGGAAATAAATCCAAAATGGTATAGCATCCCCTTTTTCAGATCCATCATCTGCATATCGGGTAACAACTGGAGCCATACCAATAATTCTAACATCAAGAACCGACCGCTGTTTATCAAAAAACCAATCTTCTTTCATACGAAACTTTTTGTAATCAGCTGGTTTAAATTCTTTAGGTACAATTTTAGAGATAAATTCCCCAGGACTATCCGGATTTTCTACTTGTAATGTATCAGGTGGAGGATTTAGTTTTGCCATTGCCTCAGCTTTGGTCATTTGAACTTTAAATTCACAGTCTCCATTTTCATCCATATAAGGAGTAATGGTACCCTCTTGAATTCCATCAAATATAACCTGCATTAAACAACGTCTGTTTTGAATACGTTGGGTAGGAAAATAAAGTGGGTGGTTGATCTTTTCTCTTAAATCTAAAATTCTCCATACTCTTTTACTCCACATAACATCAGCTTCACGAAGATGTGTGTAAGGAATAACTTTTCTTTCGGGTGTATGTTCTTTAACATAAACACCATCAAGTACTCCACTTTGAGCGAATGCACCCGCATAAGCAAGGAGTATTATTAGAGAAAAAATCAGCTTTTTCATGTTATTTTAGCTTAATGTTAATACCCGGTAAACTTCTGGCAGGTCCGCCATCTGGTAATTTAGCTTTGATATTCTCAATATAAACTTTAGTTCCGGGAGGTGCAGAAGCAATTTTAGCTAACATCTCAGGAGTAAAGCTTTTACTGGAAGATTGCATTTCACTTAAAATACCTTTAACAGAAATAGACATATTAAATGAGGAAACTACTACAGGTAAGTCAAAATCAAAATTTTCAAATTTGGCAATTACGGCACCTGCAGCACCTAATTCACCTTTACTCATTATTACATCACCTCTTTTACCCATAACAAACGCGTATGGATCGGGTAATCGTTTAACACGGAATTTAGATGAACCCATGTTCTTATTTCCATTGGCAAATTTAGCATTAACGTTAATGGTACATTCTGTGCCACCGTTAACTTTAACATTATATTTACCTTTTGAGCCTGATAGAGAACCTTGCCCAGAAAGAGAAGGTTGTAAATTTTCTGGAGAAACACCAGCTGCAGAAATAGTTACAGGATTATCTACACCAATGTAAAAAACATTCATTTTATCTGCAGATACCGCAGCAGCTGGTTTAGCTACCATGTATTCTGCAGTAAAAGGGAAGTTTTCTTTAGTGCCATCCGGTTTTTCAAGGATGATAATACCACCCCATTTTTGTAAACCCTCTCCAGAAGCACCAACTTTATATTTACCAAGTCCGGCAACAACTTCAAGCGGTTTACCTTCACCATTTAAGGTACGTTTTGATGTATCAACTGCACCAGTTAATATGGTTAATTTTTGAGACGACGACGAAGCAGATAACAATACATCAGCCTCATATTCTTCACCGGCAAATACATATGAAGATTTAGCGATAACTTGAGCTTTGAAGCTATCAAATTTAACATCATTAGATCCAACACCACTATATAAGGCTTTAATTACATCAGCTTCTGCATTGTTTACATCGGTTTGTAATTTAGACAGGTTGGTAATAACTGCTGCCAGTGGAAGGTGATAAAAGTTAAGATTTATCCAATCTTCTTTTACGCCATTTTCTACAACTGCAATTTCAGTATTAAGAAGTTTTTTTACCGATTCTACAACTGGTTTTTTATCACGATCTAATAAAACAACACCCGGACCATTGTCTAAAAGCTTCACTAATTCATTTTTTAGCCCATCTATTTTAGATTTTAGTTCATTCGCTGTATTAGGACCTGTAATTGGGGTTGCGGGTTCTGGGCCTATTAAAACACGAGTAGGTTCATCGTAATTATCTTTAGAACCAATACTACGCATTTTTACGTATAAGGTATCAGCAGCTTTATCATCACATTTTTCAGTTTCCTTAATAACTAATTTTTTTAAGTTATCAATGTAAATACTTAATTCATGTGCTAGTTTTTGAGCTTTTTTGGCTCTTTCTAAGTAAGGTCCAGCTTTAGGATCTTTCGCTGCAACAGCTTCAAATATTTTTAAAGTGTTGTTGTTTTTATCTTCGAAGTTTGTATTGGTTTGATGTAAACCTTCGTTAATAACGATGAATGCATTTAAGATGTCTTTGGATACGTTCATGGCTAAAAGAGCCGTTAGTACCAGGTACATCATACCAATCATTTTTTGCCGTGGTGGTAATTTACCGCCTCCCATATCTTATATTTTATTAAACAGATTTATAAATAAAATGATAATTACGATTTAATTGCGGTTAACATGTTACCATAAACACGGTTAAGTTGTTCTAGGTTACTGGCTAACGCACTTACTTCTTGTTTGTATCGTCTGGTATCCTCAACAGATTCAGTTAAGT
The DNA here is from genome assembly GCA_044238735.1 of Bacteroidia bacterium. Classification (GTDB taxonomy): domain Bacteria; phylum Bacteroidota; class Bacteroidia; order UBA4408; family UBA4408; genus JBIICS01. The sequence goes on along the minus strand of JBIICS010000008.1, from coordinate 21,107 downwards.
TTGCCATTAAGCTATTAATACTTTCATACATTTTATTTGTAGCTTTTAAATGTTCGTTAGAGCCCTGAAGCTGTAACTCGTATGCTGCATTTAATGAAGTAAGATTTTTTGACATTTTGTTGATTTCTTCACCCATTTGAGATCCATCAACACCTGCTAATGAACCAATAGATTGAGATGCTTTTACATAAGAATCAGATAATTGATCAACAGTTTTAGCAGCTGATTTTACACTGTTTACATATTCATTTGTAGCAACTCCTGCATCCGTAACGTCAGAAAGTTTGCTGGTGTTATCAGCTAAATTTTTCATTCCTTCTCCTAAACTTTTTATTAAGTCTGCACCAATATTAGCTTCAGATAACATTTTATCTAACTCCTGTGCAACCGGATCTACTTTTGCAGGTTTTTTCTTTTCACCATGCCCATGACCGTCACCATGATCATCATGCATACCAGCTAATTCAGGATAAACCAAACTCCAATCAATTTCTTCGTGAATAGGTTCAAATGCCGAGAAAAAGAAAATGATCGCCTCAATAGTAAGACCCCCAACAAGCATCGCAGACGCTCCAGGCCAGTGTTGAATTTTAAACATCGCACCTACGATAACGATAGCAGCTCCCCAACCGTAAAGGTAACCCATGAATTTTTTACCTTTCTTACTTTGTAATGATTCAATAAATCCCATAGTTTTTGTTTTTTGTTTAGTTTTTGTTATTATTTATTTGTTTGGTTTAGTTTCCTAAGTTATTTGGCCCGTCGCCTTTTGCCCGGCCTAAGTATGTCATTACACATCTAAAGCCTAAGTAACATTTTGCCGAATCCTGATACTCATAGGTACGAGTACCACATTGCATATAATATGCTATATCTTTCCATGAACCACCACGTATTACTTTACGTTTTAAAGCATTTTCGTCCTCTTCGCGTGCTTCAAAAACATAGTCCATGTTTAAGTCGTGAGATAAATTATAGGCAGACTCGTCAAAAGCGTTGCTGGTCCATTCTGCAACATTTCCAGCCATATCATATAATCCGAAATCATTTGGAGCGTAAGTGGCAACTTTAACAGTGTGGAATCCACCATCATCAATGTAATTACCACGCAATGGTTTAAAGTTACCTAAGAAACAACCTCTCCAGTTACGAACATATGGTCCACCCCATGGATATGGATTTAAATCTAAACCACCACGAGAAGCGTATTCCCATTCAGATTCCGTTGGTAAACGGAATTCATTTAAGAACGTTTCACCATTGGCTTGGCGGAAGTTATTTATAAGTTGGGTTCTCCAGATACAAAATGCACGCGCTTGCTTCCAATTAACACCCACTACAGGATATTCATCATAGGCCGCATGCCAGAAATACATAGAAGTCATCGGTTCATTAAAGGAGTATGTGAAATCAGAAATCCAGGCTAATGTATCAGGATATACATTAATTACGTCTTTTACGATAAAACTAGAACGGTCTTTAATTAACTCAGTACCGGAAACTGTTTCTATACCTTGATTTCCACTTACACCTGAATTGGGACCTAATTGCCATTTTTGAACTTCGTTTTCTCTGGCTTCACCGTCGTATTGTGCAGTCTTTTTATTATATCTATTAATACGTTTAGCTGCTTTTCTTAAATCGATCCAATAATAAACGAAATTTAGTTTACGAGTATCAATTTCTTTTCTTCTATAATATCTTTCATTTTCTGGGAGGAACATGGGAAGTAAATTCTCACGTTCTTCGGTATTGTTCCAGTCTATTTTCATATTCCAATTAAGGAACGGAGGATCTAAATCTTCCCCAAATTCATTTTGAGTAATTAAATGATCTTCCATGCCCGCATCTCCCAAAATTTTGTGGGCAATTGAATCGCGAACCCAATCAATAAACTGACGATATTCATTATTTGTTATTTCAGTCTGATCCATGTAAAAAGCCTGAACAGAGACTGTTTTTGATTGAGCCGTTACAGAATATGGAACATCTTGATCGCTTGGCCCCATGTTATAGCTTCCCATCGGGATGAATAATGTACCAAAAGGATCATAATCGAACCACTGATTACGAGGTTGCGAACCGACTAATTCGCCATTACCAGAATTCTTACAACTTGACACCAAACCCAAGAGGGTTAAGCCAGCGGCAATTTTGCTTGAAGCAATTTTTCTGATCATTTTACTATGTTTTAACATACCTTTCATATTTAGGAAAGTTATTAACAACACTAAAATAAATTGTTAATAACATTTCAAATATATACAATTTTTTATAAAAACCTAACGCTATGATGTTTTTGTGTAGGTTTTTTATCCATTGGTTTAAAGCAATAGCCCAGCATAATTTCGTGAGACCCGCTGCTATAACCTCTTATTTTGGAAGTGGTTATATCATAAGAATAGCCAACACGGAAAGAACCAAATTTTACCCCAACCAATGCTACAATCGCATCTTGTAGTCTATAACTAACGCCACCCCAGAACTGATTATTGTAGTCGGCTAACAAATTTATATCAAGCTGTGTTGAAGCGGCATCAGTTTTGGCTAAGATTGAGGGCTTAATTTGAAGTAATGTACCTGCATCATAAGCATATCCGGCCATTACGTAGTAGTGACGAGCCATCATGTATTTAACTGAACCATCTTTAATTTGACTAGCAGAAAGGTGTGTGGACGAAACTCCAACATACATACGATCAGTGTTGTAATATAAACCAAAACTAAAGTCTGGTGCGGTAGCAGAGAATGTTTGAGGAATAGATTGATCATTTTGGCCGTTTGTGCCATCGGGAGCTTTCCATGTGCCTGAAACTGCTTTATTCATAACTCCTGCATCTGCACCAATACCTAAATGACCTGCGCCTAGAGGGACTCTAAATGCATAAGCCAACTTACCAGCAAATGTTTTTTCATTACCTAAATTATCATAATAAAATGTAGCGCCAACACCACCGTGCAATAGGGGCAAAGGCATGTCAGCACTTATTAAACCGGTATTGGGTTGCCCCGAGAAACCTGACCATTGGTGGCGACCCAATGAAGTAATACACAAAGAACCTCCAGAACCAGCAACACCAGGGTTTACAGGTAATCTGTTGAACATGTTATGACTGAATTGAGGATCTTGTTGAGCATTAGCACCTAAGGCTAAAAAGCTTGCCATTACTGCGATGTAGATCTTTTTCATTTATATAATTTAAAAAGTTAAGTCCGAACCTAATATATCTAGGCGCTAAAGATATGAAAAAAAATAAATAATCAAAATTGAATAAAAGGCTATTTAGCCCTTAAATTTAAGGTAAATATCAGTTAGCAAAGCTTTTGATAAGTTTGCCACCAGCGATCGGGGATTTCATTGTTAGTGGCAATTTTGTAATCTTCGTAGGAGCAAGGAACCAGGTGATGCCTCTCAAATTTTAATTGTTTATCAGGTGGGAAAGGCACACTCATCCACCACCGAGCAGATTTCTGAGATTTAAAAAAGACGATTTCGTGTTGATTAGAATCGTTAATAGGCACTCTATATTTGGTATATTCATCGTTTCCGCTAATTGGTAATTCTTGTTTTCGGTTAGAAAACCCTTCAATAAAATACCAAATAGCTTCAGCTGTTAAAAAAGAGGTTTGATTACCGTTGTCTGCCTGGGGATTAACTTCAAAGAATCCAACCACACTGGTTTTATCGCTAAACCCGGCGTAACGGCATAATTGACAAAGTTCTTCTCCATAAAAACCATTCGGTGTAGCGTTTAATGAGGCAGGAGCATCACTTTTTCTTACAGACGATATATCAATTGATACTATATCCGCATTTCGGATAATGGGTTCAATTTCCTCCAAATTATTTTGGCAAATACCTAAACGGTGTGCATCAAAGTAAAGTTTATCCATTAGATCTACCTCTTGTTGAGAGACAAAATAACTTTGATAGCCTATATTACTGTAGTTAAATAAAAAACTGGGTTGATGGAGTATAATATGACTGAGATAAGAATTACTGGTACAGTTTTCCTGGTCGTTACCAATATCAAAGCGGTTATCAATCGCAGTTATATTGATAACCTGCTCCAATGATTCGAATGCTTTATAGCAGGCGTAGGTTAAATTTTGAGTTCCGCCTAAAACAATAATGGTTTTATTCTTCTTTATTATTTCTTTAATGGCGGTTGAGAGCGCGTAAAAGGTATCATTAATGGTGTGTCCTGCATTAATATTTCCTAAGTCTGCAATTCTGAATCCTAATTTTTGTGTATATAGATTGTATAACGATCTGCGTATAGTATTTGGCGCCATAGAACAACCCTTATTTTCTGAGTTACGGTCTTCGTTAACACCAATTAATACAATTTTTGATGATTCCCAATCAGGGAAATTATTTTCATTTACAAATCCATTAATATAATCGGTAAGTCTTCCTGAATTATTTTCGTTTGTTTGAAGCAAAAGAGCTAAATCTTCAGGTAACGGTTTAAAATAAATGGAGATATCTTTTGATTTCACTTGCTATTTATTATGCTTTCTTAGTAGTTTTTTTTGGCTTTTGTTTTTTTGCACTCGCTTTTTTTGCACTCGCTTTTTTTACAGAAGCTTTTGGTGATTTAGTTCCCTCGGATTTTCGGGCCGCTTTTTTAACGGGTTCTTTCTTTGATGTTGTTTTTTTTGAGCCCCAGCCTTTTTTTTCGGCCGGTGGATTAGCAGGATCATACTTAGCTATTTGATAGCATTCTTCTAAACTTAAATCGGCGGGTACTCTGTCTTTGGGTAATTTATAATTGTTTTTTTGGATGGCTAAATAGGGTCCCCAGCGTCCGTTTAAAATTTGCACATCGGGATTTTCGTCAAATTTTTTGATAAGTTTTTCTGAATCTGCCTTGCGTTTTGCTAAAATAATTTCAACAGCCCTATCTACTTCAATGGTCATTGGGTCGTCTGTTTTTGGTATCGAGTAAAAACTACTGGAATGTCTGATGTAGGGTCCAAATCTTCCAATGGCGGCCACCATTTCTTTATCCTCAAAAACACCAATTACTCGAGGGAGTTTAAATAAATCTAAGGCCTCTTCCAATGTAATACTTTCTAATCGTTGATCTCTTCTTAAAGAAGCAAAACGAGGCTTTTCTTCTTCGCTGGCTTCTCCAATTTGAACCAGTGGTCCAAAACGGCCTATACGAACGTATATATTTTTTCCAGAAACCGGATCGATACCTAATTTTCGTTCTCCTGATGCACGTTCGGAGGTTTCTGTTGTTACCTCTACATGCTTATGAAAAGGGCCATAAAATTCGCGAATCATTTTAGTCCATTCCTGCATTCCATCTGCAATTTCATCAAACTCTTGCTCAACTTTTGCAGTAAAATTATAATCTACAATTTCATCAAAATGCTGAACCAGAAAATCATTCACAACCATTCCCATATCTGTTGGGAATAATTTAGATTTTTCGGCACCTGTATTTTCTGTTTTAATTTCTTTTACAATTTTATTACCTATAAGAGTAAGTAAGTTATAGTTTCGGGTTCTACCCATACGATCTTCTTTAACAACATAGCCTCGGTTTATAACTGTTGAAATTGTTGGGGCGTATGTAGAAGGTCGCCCAATGCCCAACTCTTCTAATTTTTTAACCAAACTTGCTTCCGTATATCTGGATGGAGGATATGAAAATCGTTCAGTTGCTAAGATTTCTTTATTTTTTAAATCTTGTCCGATTTTTAAAAGAGGTAATGTCCCTTCGTCGTTTTCATTGTTTTCATCATCGGTAGATTCAAGGTAAACTTTTAAAAAACCATCGAACTTGATAACTTCACCTTGTGCTACAAAATTCTCTTTTAAACTGTTTGAACTAATGGTAACGTTTGTTTTTTCCAGCTGAGCATCTGCCATTTGAGACGCGATAGTTCTCTTCCAAATTAGTTCGTACAATTTTCTTTCCTGGTTATCTTCACCGGCGCTATTAACCTCCATGTAAGACGGACGAATTGCTTCGTGAGCTTCCTGAGCACCCTTAGATTTAGTTTTGTACTGACGAGGAAAAGAATAGTTATCACCGTAATTTTTTTGGATGGCCGACTTGGCGGCATTAACTGCTTCCTGAGATAAATTAACACTATCTGTTCTCATGTAGGTGATTTTACCACTTTCGTATAAGCGTTGAGCTAAACGCATGGTTTGCGCAACTGAAAAACCTAGTTTGCGAGCAGCTTCTTGTTGAAGGGTACTTGTAGTAAAAGGAGCAGCAGGAGAGCGTTTGGCGGGCTTTACCTCCAGATTTTCAACTTTAAATTGAGCATTCAGACAATTATTAAGAAAAGTTTCGGCTTCATTTAAGGTTACAAATCGTTTGGGGAGTTCAGCTTTAAATGAAGAACCATTTGATTCAAAAATAGCAGTAACTCTGTAACTGGAGCTAGTCTGAAAATCGAGATACTCGCGCTCTCGCTCCACTATTAACCTAACTGCAGCTGATTGAACTCGTCCGGCAGATAGCGATGGTTTTATTTTTTTCCACAATACGGGGGAAAGTTCGAAACCAACCAAACGATCTAAAATTCTGCGAGCTTGTTGAGCATTAACAAGATTTATATCAATATTTCGGGGATTTTCGATGGCATTATTGATAGCCTTCTTGGTAATTTCATGAAATACAATTCGCTTGGTATTTTTTTTGGCCAGCTCGAGGGCTTCATACAGATGCCAGGATATGGCTTCTCCTTCGCGATCTTCATCCGTTGCCAGCCATACTGTTTCGGCATTTTTTGCAAGTTTCTTTAATTCTGAAACTACATTTATTTTATCGGGATCAATTTCGTAAGTAGGTTCAAAATTTCCTTCAGTATTTATCCCCAGTCCTTTTTTAGCTAAGTCGCGAATATGGCCAAACGATGATTTCACCGTATAATCTTTACCTAAAAAGCCTTCAATAGTTTTTCCTTTGGCAGGAGACTCCACAATCACTAAATTTTTAGCCATAAAACGGGATTTTAAAGTTTATAAGGGTGCAAAGAAAAACACAAAAGTTCTTTAATTCCAAATGTTAACCCCATAAAAGTCCAGTAACACCTAACTAAACATCACTAATTCAGGATATTATAAATTAAGTTAAATAACGCTGACAGTTTGGCAGTATTTTTAATTATAGTTACATTTGCAAAAATTAAAAAAGAGTGGAAAATAAAGTAATAGACGAGTCTAGACAAGGTGAAGCATTGGAACTAGTTAATGAATCCAATGCAAATGGAAAAAAATTATATTTAGAAAGTTATGGTTGCCAGATGAATTTTTCTGATTCTGAAATTGTAGCTTCCATTTTAATTGGTGAGGGATTCTCGACCACAAAAAATACTGAAGATGCAGATGTAATTTTATTAAACACCTGCGCCATAAGAGAAAATGCTGAATTACGAGTAAGGCAACGTTTACAGGATTTTAAAAAACGAAAGAAAGAGAAGCCCGGATTAGTGGTTGGAGTTTTGGGATGTATGGCCGAGCGACTAAAATCGAAATTACTGGAAGAGGAGCAATTGGTAGATTTAGTTGTAGGTCCAGATGCCTATCGCGATTTACCGGCCTTAATTGGAACTGTAGAAGGTGGTCAGAAGGCTGTTAACGTAATTTTATCCAAAGAGGAAACTTATGCCGATATTAATCCGGTAAGGTTAGATTCTAATGGTGTTACAGCTTTTATCAGTATTACAAGGGGTTGTGATAACATGTGTTCTTTTTGTGTGGTTCCTTTTACCCGCGGAAGAGAACGTAGTAGAGATGCAGATAGTATTGTTAAAGAAGCAGAGGATTTATTTAAAAACGGATATCGTGAGGTAACTTTGTTAGGACAAAATGTTGATTCCTATCTATGGGCTGGCGGAGGTTTAAAAAAAGAATCCTTAACCCCCGAACAAATAGCGAGTTCAGTTAATTTTGCACAGTTGTTAGAGCGAGTTGCTTTGGTTAATCCCCTTTTAAGAGTGAGGTTTAGTACCTCACATCCCAAAGACATAACCGATGATGTTCTGTCAACTATGGCTAAATATGAAAATATTTGCAAATACATTCATTTGCCTGTTCAAAGTGGAAACACCCGTGTTTTAGAGCTGATGAATCGAACCTATACCCGCGACTGGTATATGGATAAGATAAACGCTATAAAACGATTTATGCCCGATTGTGCAATATCTACCGATGTTATTGCCGGGTTTTGCTCCGAAACAGAAGACGAACATCAGGATACACTGAGTTTAATGGATTGGGTGGGTTATGATTTTGCGTTTATGTTTAAATATTCCGAGCGTCCTAAAACACTGGCCGAACGAAGATATAAAGATGATATTCCGGAAGAAGTTAAAAACAGAAGGTTAACTGAAATAGTAAATTTACAACAAACGCTTTCTGCAAAGAAAACAAATGCTGCTGTTGGAAAAATTCACCGGGTTTTAATTGAAGGGATTTCAAAAAAATCGACTGAACAATTATTTGGAAGAAACACCCAAAATACCGTGGTGGTTTTTGATAAAGGTGATTTAAAACGCGGTGACTATGTGGATGTAATGGTTGAAAGGTGTACGAGCACAACGTTAATTGGTAAAGTTGTTAAGGTGGTTAATCGCAAATAATAGTAGTTGAATTTAAAGAATGGAAATTCAGGATATAAAAAACAGATTTGGAATTATTGGAGTATCTGCTTCGTTAGACAGGGCCATTGATATTGCCCGTCAGGTTGCAGGAACTGATTTGTCAGTTTTAATTACCGGAGAGAGTGGAAGTGGAAAAGAAGTTTTTCCTCAAATAATTCATCAACTAAGTACCCGAAAACACGGTCCTTACATAGCCGTTAACTGCGGTGCAATACCAGAAGGAACAATAGATTCAGAGTTATTTGGTCATGAAAAAGGTTCTTTTACAGGAGCACACGAAGCCCGTAAAGGTTATTTTGAAGTGGCTAATGGCGGTACTATTTTTTTAGATGAAGTGGGGGAGTTGCCACTAGCAACGCAAGCAAGACTTCTGCGTGTTTTAGAAAGCGGTGAGTTTATTAAAGTTGGTTCAAGCAAAGTTTTGAAAACCGATGTTCGTGTGGTAGCTGCTACTAATGTAAAAATGAACGAAGCTATCTCAAGAGGAAGATTTAGAGAAGATTTATTTTATCGTTTAAATTCGGTTCCAATCGTTATCCCTCCCTTACGAAACCGTAAGGAAGATATATATCTGTTATTTAGAAAGTTTGCTGCGGATTTTGCTACTCGTTACAGAATGCCCCACATTAAATTATTACCCGATGCGGTTAATTTATTATCCAATTATTTTTGGCCAGGAAACATCAGACAGCTTAAAAATATAACCGAACAAATTTCTGCAATTGAGCACGAGCGCGAAATTTCGGCCACTGTGCTTGTAAATTATTTGCCTCAAGATTCGTTTGCTAAGCCCGGTTTGCCAGCGGTTGTTGGAGATACAGAAACTCAGCGTGGTGATTTTAGCAATGAACGAGAAATACTTTATAAAGTATTGTTCGATTTAAAACGTGATGTAGTAGAACTTAAGAAATTATTTCTTGAAATGCTACAAAGTTCCGGAAACATTGAGGGAGCAGACTTTGCCAGATCTCATGCAACAGAAATACAAAGAATTATTTCGGATGTGGGAACTGTAAAAAATTTTGATCAACCGTCAATAGAAGTTCACGATGCTAAGCCCTTTGTTCAATCATCTCCAGTGAAAGAGCTAATTGAAATTGAAGATTCATTATCACTGCAGGATAAAGAAAAAGAAATGATTGTAAAGGCCTTAAAAAAACATAAAGGAAAGAGAAAAACTGCCGCTCGTGAATTAGGAATTTCTGAGCGTACTTTATACAGGAAGATTAATGAATATAATATTGTAGAGTAGGCGTTTTAAAACTTAAACATGATTAGTTTATATAATAAAGAATACATAATAATAAAAGTTGATAAAAATAATTAGCATAATCGGTGTTTTAATAATTATGGGGGGGTGTAAAGTAAATTATTCGTTTACGGGTGCCTCTATTAGTCCTGATATTAAAACGATTACAATTAAAAATTTTCCTAATTATGCTGCATTGGCACAACCGAGCATTAGTCAAAAATTCACAGAGTCGTTAAGGGATGTTTTTACAACCCAAACTAATTTAACATTTATTAATTCGGGAGGAGATGTGCAGCTAGAGGGCTCTGTAAATAATTATGTTACAAACCCTGTTGCTGTCCAGGGTAATCAGATTGCTGCAAGTAATCGTTTATCAATAACTGTTCATGTAAAATTTAGTAATAGTAAAGATGAAAAGCAGAATTTTGAAACCGATTTCACACGATATGCTGATTTTCCTAGTAATCAAAATTTAGCAACTGTTGAAGAGCAATTAATAAAGGAAATTAATACCCAAATTTCACAAGATATTTTTAACAGAGCTTTTACAAACTGGTAATGAATAAAAATGATTTATATGCTTTAGTTGAGCAACCTTTTCTGATTAATGAATCTGTTGTTAAATTTTTAGAGAATGTTTGTGCCAAGTATCCTTATTTTGGTGTATCAAAATCTTTATTAGCCAAGGCTTATTTTAATTCAGAATTCATTGAGTTTTCCGATCAAATTAAAACTGCAGCAGTTTATTCCGGCGATCGGGAATTATTATATGATTTAATTTATTATCCAACAACAAAAATCCAATCTGATGTTGATTTTATTCCCCAAAATGAAACCGAAGAAAAAGTTTTAGTAGAAGTTGCTCCAGATTTAGATAAACCGGATTCTTCGGAAGAAATTAAAAAACTTGAAAATTTACTATTCGAAATAAAATTACAGTTAAAGCAATTAGCGGAAGTGCCTGTTGAAGCTAAACCCCTTGATTTGCTTGCATTGCCAAAGTCTGAGCTTGAGATAATTAAAGAAGAACAAGAAACTTCCAACAAACAACTTGATAATTCTGAGACTGCTTCTATTGAGGAGGAGATTAAAGATAACGACGAAATAATTGAAATTGAACAAAACCAACAGTTAGCAACAGAAAACCCCAATATAAAAGAAACTATAAAAGTTGAAGAGCCATTAAATTTTACTGAGTGGTTAAAATTTGTAAGAGCAAGAGGCATTCCTCAGGAGTACGAGGTTAAGGAATCGAAACTAGTAAAGAAAGTGGATGTTAAAGAGCCTACTTTAAAACAACAAGATGATACCAAAAAGATGCAGAGCGATTTAATTGATAAGTTTATAACAGAAGAGCCCCGCATAGTTCCTCAAAAAGGTGTTTTTTATAGTCCACCCGAGCGGGCAAGGCAAAGTTCTCAAGAAAATGAAGAGATTTACAGCGAAACGTTGGCAAAAATATTTGAGATGCAGGGCAATTTTAAAAAGGCAATAAAAGCTTATGAAATATTAAGTTTGAAATTTCCCGAAAAAAGTGCTTACTTTGCGTCCCTAATCGAAAAATGTAATAAACTTAGTAAGGAAAAATAATGGGTACTCTTTTAACCGTATTAACAATTATTGTTTGTGTATTATTAATTGTAGTTGTATTAATTCAGAATTCTAAAGGTGGTGGATTAGCTACCGGAGGATCAGGTTCTCAAATTATGGGTGTTCAAAAAACATCCGATTTTTTAGAAAAGGCCACTTGGTCTTTAGCCATTGCACTCATTGTTTTAGCCATGTTTTCTAAAATGGGTACAACCAGTTCTCAAGGTCCGGTTCAGGAAGAGTCTGAATTAAAAGAGAAAATCGAAAATACACCTGTTGCGCCTGTGCAAAATCAGCCTGCTGCCCCAGCACCCGGAGGTAATTCTGCTCCAGCCCCTGCCTCAGCTCCAGTTTCCCCCGCTGCCCCTTCTAATTAATAAAATTTTTTTAACGAGAGCGACTCCTTTAAGGGGTCGCTTTTTTATTTGATACATAAGTTCAGTCATAAATACTTCATTACTTTCCTAAACAACTATGCTTATTTTTCCCTTTTTTCCCAACCAGTAACATCTTTGCTTCCGCATGCCCAATAGCGCTTTTGTTTGACTTTTTCATGTGCAAAAATGTTTAGTGAAACGACTTTCACTAAACTTTCTTCTAGCCCATACAGAGATTAGCTTTAAAGGCTTTTTAACAACCATTTTTCAGTAATATGCCTTTAAAAGTGATTTTAAAATTTGTACAATAATCAATCAAATGCAAAAAATTATTGTTAAATAGTTTAATTAAATAATTGTTCCATTATTAAGATTAAATGAGGAAATTTACACCTCATAATTATGGCCAGAAAAATTAAAGATACCGAAGACTTACCCAAAGCAAAAATTACAAACGAGAGTTTAAAGCGGGCTATTAAAGTATTTAATTATACCGGAGGGCATAAATGGAAGTTTTTTCTGGGTTTGTTTTTTTTGATAGGTACAGGTGCCACTGCGCTTGTTTTTCCTCAATTTATGGGAGATCTTGTAGATTGTGCTAAAAATAAGGATTTTGAAAAAGCCAATAATATTGCACTTTTCCTTTTTTTTATACTAGTCTTTCAATCGTTATTTTCATTTTTCAGAATATTTCTATTTGTAAGTTACACTGAACATACTTTGGCTAACCTTCGAACTGCGCTTTACACGCATTTAATTCAATTGCCCATGTCTTTTTTTACACAAAAAAGGGTGGGAGAATTAAATAGCAGAATATCGAGTGATATTACCCAAATACAAGATACTCTAACTACTACTATTGCCGAGTTTTTACGCCAAGTTATATTAATTGTAGGCGGTTTAATTTTACTTTCATTAAAGTCGGTTTCACTTACGCTGTTAATGATCTCAATTGTTCCCGTAGTAGCTGTTGCAGCTGTTTTTTTTGGAAGATTTATCAGGAAATACGGAAAAGAAGTTCAGGATAAAGTTGCGGTTTCTAACACAATTGTAGAGGAAACCATGCAGGCTATTGCAAGCGTAAAGGCCTTTGCAAATGAGTCTTTTGAAGTTTTAAGATACAGAAAGAGTATTGATGAGGTTGTTAAAACCGCTATTAAAGGTGGGCAATACAGAGGATACTTTGCATCATTCATAATTTTTTGTTTGTTTGGGGCTATTGTAGCCGTGGTATGGTACGGCGTTACCTTAAGCATAAGGGGCGAGTTATCGGTTGGTGAGCTAATATCCTTTGTGCTTTATTCTGTATTTGTTGGCGCATCCTTTGGGGGAGTTGCAGAGCTTTATGCGCAAATACAGAAAGCTATAGGTGCTACCGAAAGAGTATTTGAATTATTAGAAGAAAAAAGCGAAAAAATAGATTTAACAACGGGGACACAATCAACTCTAAAAATTACCGGAAACATAAAGTTTAAAAACGTGGCTTTTACATATCCAAGCAGACCCGAAATGCAGATATTGAATGATGTTTCATTTGATGCGCTAAATGGACAAAAAATAGCCTTAGTAGGACAAAGTGGAGCTGGTAAAAGTACTATTGCCCAGCTGGTGATGCGTTTTTACGATGTTAATTCGGGTTCAATTTTAATTGATGATAAAAATGTAAGCGAATACAGCTTAACCCGTTTAAGAGAGAATATGGCCATTGTTCCGCAAGATGTAATTTTGTTTGGTGGAACTATCCGAGAAAATATTGCTTATGGTAAGCCCAACGCTAGCCAGGATGAAATTGAAGAGGCTGCAAAAAAAGCGAATGCACATTCATTCATTGAAAGTTTTCCAGAAAAATACAATACATTAGTTGGTGAGCGTGGAGTAAAGCTTTCGGGAGGGCAACGCCAAAGGATTGCAATTGCCAGAGCGGTTTTAAAGAATCCTTCCATCTTAATTTTAGATGAAGCCACCAGCTCCTTAGATTCTGAATCGGAAAGGCTGGTTCAGGAGGCCTTGGATACATTAATGGAAGGCAGAACTTCTTTAATTATTGCACACCGTTTATCCACTATTCGTAATGCCGATAAAATCGTGGTATTGGAAAAGGGAAAGGTTGCTGAGCTTGGAACCCATCAAGAGTTATTGAACATCGAACACGGAGTTTACAGAAGCTTAAATCAGAATCAAATGAATTAATTGATACATAAAAAACCCGGCAATTAAGCCGGGTTTTTTATTTATTCAAATTCTTCAACTTCAATCAAATTAATTTTACTTTTTAAAATTCCTTTAATCATGTTGCCCTGTTCTTTTAAGTCCGGATCATCATACTCGTAGTACCAGTTAATTTCAACCTCTTTACCCAATGAACTAAGTTGATCTATTTTTTTTAGTATATCTAAAACAACTTTAGAGGAGCTGGTATTAAAGTATTCCATTTTTAAATTAACAACCGTTTTAGCAGCAGGATTCATAGAATATTCTTCTAGCCATTTAAATGCAGGCTCATATACTTGCAGAGCATGTTCTGGCCAAGAACGACCAGCAATTTCAATTTTACCTTCTGAAGCGTTAAAATTAAATGAAGGTGTTTTTTCGCCTTCTTGTATGTTTAGATTTTCCATTTAGAAATAAAGTCCCTAAAATTAAAATTTTTATTTTAAAACCCCTAATTCCTTACCAACCTTTGTAAAAGCGGCTATAGCCTTGTCTAAATGAGACTTTTCGTGTGCAGCAGAAAGCTGTACTCTAATTCTTGCTTGGTCTTTAGGTACAACCGGATAGAAAAATCCAATAACATAAATTCCTTCAGCTAGTAATTTATCGGCAAATACTTGTGATAATTTGGCGTCGTATAACATTACGGGTACAATTGGATGAACACCTGGTTTAATGTCAAACCCGGCTTTTGTCATGCCTTCTCTAAAATATAATGCATTAGCCATTACTTTATCTCTTAATTCTGTTGTTTCCGATAGCATATCTAATACGGCAATGCTAGCACCAACAATAGATGGGGCAAGAGAATTACTAAACAAATAAGGTCTGGATCGTTGGCGAAGCATTTCAATAACTTCCTTTTTACCGGTGGTAAAGCCTCCCATTGCACCGCCAAGCGCTTTTCCTAAAGTTCCTGTTATTATATCAATCTTGCCATGAACTCCACAATGTTCGGGTGTTCCTCTTCCGGTTTTACCAATAAAACCAGCGCTGTGGCATTCGTCGGTCATTACCAAAGCGTTATATTTTAGCGCTAATTCATGAATTTTATCCATCTGAGCAATATAGCCATCCATGCTAAAAACGCCATCCGTTACAATTATTCTAAAACGCTGCGACTGGGCTTGTTTAAGTTTTTCTTCCAAATCGTTCATGTCGTTGTTTTTGTAACGATAACGCTGTGCTTTGCATAAACGAACCCCGTCTATTATAGAGGCGTGATTTAATTCATCGGAAATGATAGCATCTTCTTCAGAAAACAAGGGTTCAAAAACACCACCGTTTGCATCAAATGCTGCCGCATACAATATGGTATCTTCGGTACCAAAGAATTTGGCGATTTTTTCTTCAAGAGTTTTATGAATATCCTGTGTCCCACAAATAAAGCGCACACTGCTCATTCCAAAACCATGCGTGTCTAATGTTTTATGAGCAGCTTCTAAAACTTTTGGATGTGATGATAATCCCAAATAGTTATTTGCACAGAAGTTTATTACTTCATTTCCAGCGGTAGTTCTAATATCTGCAGCCTGAGGGGTGGTAATGATTCGTTCTCTTTTATATAAACCGGCTTGTTCAATATTGAATAATTCTTGTTTAAGGGTTGAATAAAATTCGCTGATTGTCTTCATGATGTTTGTGGTTAATTTAACACAATATTACTTACTTTTGCGCTTTAAATTGCAAGTATGAATAAGAAAATAATGCTTTTAGGTTCTGGGGAACTGGGTAAGGAATTTGTAATTGCTGTTAAAAGGCTCGGACAATATGTGGTGGCAGTGGATTCCTATAATAATGCTCCTGCTCAACAAGTAGCTGATGAACGGGAAGTTATTGATATGTTAAATGGCGAAGAGTTAGACAGAATTGTTGCCAAACATAAGCCGGATATAATTGTTCCGGAAATAGAAGCCATTAGAACCGAACGTTTTTTTGATTATGAAAATCAAGGAATACAAGTGGTGCCTAGCGCTAAAGCAGCCAACTTTACTATGAACCGAAAGGCAATACGAGATTTGGCGGCTAAAGAACTCGGACTAAAAACAGCAAAATACAGGTACGCTAATAATTTAGAAGAATTTAAAAAGGGAGTTCTGGAAATTGGAATACCATGTGTGGTAAAGCCGTTAATGTCCTCAAGCGGAAAGGGTCAGAGCGTTATAAAGTTAGAGTCGGATATCGAAAAGTCCTGGAATTATGCAATGGATGGATCCAGAGGTGATTTAAAAGAAGTAATAATTGAAGAATTTATAAAATTTGAGAGCGAGATTACTCTATTAACTATTACTCAAAAAAACGGAGAAACCTTATTTTGTGAGCCCATTGGCCATAGGCAGGAGCGAGGCGATTATCAGGAAAGCTGGCAGCCTCATCCTATGAATGCAGAGTATGTTGAGGAAGCGAAATTAATGGCTAAAAAGGTAACAGAGGCCTTAAGCGGGGCAGGTTTATTTGGTGTTGAATTCTTTTTGACCGAAAATGGGGTTTATTTTTCCGAATTATCTCCTCGACCGCATGATACTGGAATGGTTACATTAGCCAATACTCAAAATCTTAACGAATTTGAGTTGCATGCCAGAGCTGTTTTAGGATTGCCAATCGCTGAAATTAACTTAGAAAGGGCAGGAGTGAGTGCTGTTATATTAGCAAAGAAAGAAGGACAGAATCCAACCTATAAAGGGGTTGACAAGGTTTTAAAAGAAAAAAATACCGACATTAAAATATTTGGAAAACCCAGTACACGTCCATACAGACGAATGGCTGTTGTAGTAAAATGGGCTGAAAAAAACACGGATATAAAAATATTAATTGCAGAAGCTCAAAAAACTATTAGTTTTGTAGAAGTAGAATGAAAATAAATATGAAATTTTTTAAGATTATTCTTTTCTCCCTTTTCTTTGCTCCTGTTTTTGCACAAGATTCTCCGGTTAATGAAAAGCAACCAGAAAATGCAGAAACATCGCCACCGCCAGCAAGCCCTTCTTCAGCTCCAACAGCAGCCCCCGCTTCAGCCCCTGCCGTTCCAAGTGCTGGAGGAAATGAAAAGAAGGATAAACCCTCTGCAGGAATTGCTTTATCTCCATCAAAAATTATTTTTGATGCAAAGCCCGGTATGACTCAAACCCGTGAAATTAAGTTGGTTAATGATTCAAAAAAAACGGAAAGGTTTCAAGTTACACCAATGGATTTTACCATGGGAAGAACTGGTAGACCCGAAAATATGAATCAAACTGTTTTAAAATATGGATTAACTAATAAGTTAACTGTTTCACCCTCCTATATAGAAATAAAGCCAGGAGAAACGGCCAAAATAAAGGTAACGCTTACCGTGCCAGATAGAGAAGACGCTAATATTGCGGGATGGTCTCTAATTTCTATTGATGAGATTGCGGAACGACCTCCTTTAGATACTAAGGGTAAAAAAGATGCTGTAGCTATGGGTATTATTCCATCATATGCATTTGTTGTATATATCTACCACAATCCCCCTGCAGTTTCCAAAAACAATATCGAGATAAAAAAGTTTGCTTATAAGGACACCCTTGGATCAAAACGATTAAAAATGATAGCCGAAAATCAGGGTGATGGAATTGGTTTTTGTGTTTCCTATTGTGAGTTAACTCATCTTAAGACCGGTAAAACTCAAAAGTTAAATGTTAAATCATTTACGATTTTACCTGGTAACCAACGTGATTTTTTTTACGAATTACCTAAAGATCTGGATAAAGGCGACTATAATGCCGTTGGTGTTATTGACTTTGGTAGTGAAAATGAAATAAAAGCTGCTGAGTTGGAATTTAAAGTCGAATGATTTTTTTTAAAAAATTTACATCTTTTTGTAACTTTTTTTGAAAAATTGTGTATAATTGAAAAATAATTAAAAGCTAACCAATTAATTAATCAACAAAACAAAAATCAAAAACTATGAAAAAGGTAGTAATTTGCGCAGCAGCATTCTTAGCTTTAAGCGCTATGGCAAACAAATCGTTTGCACAGTTACAAGATGAGAAAAATGTAACTATCACAATGGACTTACAACCAATCCTTCAATTGGACATGAGTACACCTGATCAAATTGATTTCGTATTTGACGATATCGGTGACTACGCAGGTGGTATTACTAAGTATGGTGCAACCATTCTTAAAGTTTCTGCAACTGTAAATTGGGATTTATGGGCAGTAGGTACTTCTAACGCTAATATGTCTGGTACTGGTGATTTTTGGGATGTACAAGCATCTTACGGTGTTTTAACTGACGTTAATACCGCTACAGGTATTGCTAACTCTGCTTCTAATCAGATTCCACTTCATGCTTTAGAATTACACCAACATGGTGTTAACCTTAGCACTGCAGGTTCAGCGGGTGGTTTTGCAGATTATTCAACTCCTTTTGCTAATCCATCTTCTCAGCTTACTGGTGCTGCTGTGGGTGTAGGTGCAACTGCTTGGGCTCCAGGTCAAAATAATATTTATGTACCAGCTGGTGGTGCTGCTGCGGTTTACACTATCCCATCTGTAAACGAGAAATTTATTCAAGGTCATAACGACCCTACCGCTTTAATACCAGGTGGTAGTTATTTAACTCAATCTTTCCAAAATGCTACTGGTAACCCTAATGGTCAACCTGTTGCTGCTGGGGCTGAAATGATCAGTGCATACTATAATGTTATTGATTATCGTATTGTTCCAGGTTTACCTGTTCAATTTCCTTTAGCTGCTGATAATACAGGTACTCTTCAAGATTTAGGTACTGTACAATCTGTTGAAACATATGCAGCTCCTGGTGTTTACACCATGAATGTGAAATACATTTTAGCTGAAAATCAATAGTATTTTACTTTTAAAATCCAAAAAGGCTGCCTATATTTGGGCAGCCTTTTCTTTAAAAGAGTTGTTTATGAAAGAACTTAACCTAAAGTCTTTTTTGCGCATTTTAGCGCTGGTTTTGTTCTTTGAAATATCCTTATTTACAGGAGTTCTGGCTCAGTGTCAGGCTTTGGGGCCACCTGCTCCAACTTACAATTGTGAAGACGTGGTTGTAGGAGTCCCTCCAGGTAAAAGTGGGTTTTTTATGAATACTCCCGGTAATTTGGAAGTAGTATTTGACAGCTATTCCGATTATTCAGGAAGTGTAGTACTCTCGGGTGCAACACAATTAGCCATTACAGCTGAACAACTTGCCGCAAGCCTACCAGCTCAATGTAAATGGGAACTTCAAATGGTGGTAGATAATAGTACTTTTGGGCTGCCAGCAGCTCCGGTAGTTGCCCCAGCTGCAAATGAGTGGTTTCCAGATGTAATATACGGATTGGGTTCTAGTGGACCATATCCTCAAATTTATGAATTGGAGGTTAGAATTAATAATGCATGTGGAACACCTATTTCCACAGTTTACCAAAATTTTACAAATGATTTTGATGCAATAACCATTATTGATGGAACTGTTCTTCAGGCAGCAGGAGCTTGTGCTTCTGGTGTAAATGGTGCAGGTTCCTTTCTAAACAATTATGGTGAATACACTTTTAACATTGACTATAAAATAAAGTTGGATGCCTCCACCTTGTTTGGTGGATTACCCAACCCATTTGCATATAATCCCGGACGATATAAACTTAATATTCACTTTTGTTTACGTGAAATACCCTAAACTTTGAAGTTAGTTTTAAATATACTACTTGTTTGCTTGTTTTTTACTTTGCGTATTAACGCTCAAAGTACAAGTAGTTTGTATTCTAATTCTGAATTTAATTCAAATGAAATGTTGTTGGCTTCCAACAATATTAAAAATCCAGACTCGCTATCAAGATTTAACTCTTTATATTCCTCTAAGAACGATTCATTACCTCGCCATAATAATTTAATTTCAATTTCAAAAGATTCTCTGCCTAAATCTATTGCAACTGTAATTCAACCCAGTAATAGAGATTCTTTACCAAAGTTAGGTACAGTATTGCCACCCCGAACTAATAAAGACTCGCTACCCAAGTTTGGAACGGTTTTGCCTCGCAGTAATAAAGATTCTTTAAATAAATCTAGTGGCGTTTCTTTAAATAATAAAGACTCTCTGCCTAAAATTGGTTCTGTAGTTCCACCTCAGCCTAAAAATATAGCTGATCCTAATAAACTCAGTAGACCGGATACAACAAAAAACTTTTTTAGATCTTCTACAGTAGGTAGTCAAAATGCAAATGTTGTTGAATTAAACTCCGGTTTATCTGTTTCTTATTTAAATGCCGATATAAATCTTAATAGTGTTGAATTTGTATCGAATGTATTAAAAGTTTATAATTCTGATTCTAAGCCTCGTGCATTTTATATAGATGTGGCAATTCCTGCCAGGTGGCAACTAATCACCAAAGTTGATCGTTATTTTACGGTAAATGCCAATGATACTTTGTTTATACCTTTGCGTATACTTCCCCGAGATTTTAAAAAGACGAGTGTGAATTATACTATTACCACTGTATTAATCTCTGAAGATGGGTATCAAATTGGTGATGCCTCTTTTTTGGCTCATACTACAAAAATCAGTAAATGGGAGTTGAATGTATGGCCCCGCGAAAAAATTTATTTTACCAATAAATCAGACATTGTCCCCTTTTCTACAAATATTTATAATAATGGTAATATAGATCAATCTATATTATTTTATTTTAAAGAAATTGGTAACAGAGCTATAATTAAAGATGAAAACGGAAGTATACTAAACGACAAGAAACGAGAGTTTAAACTATTGCCGGGTGCAGACACCACACTTAATTTTACTTTTACTGCTTTTAAGCAAAAAAGAAATACTCAGCGTGTCGATATCGAAAATTATAATCCTGCTTTTAATGCTCTTGAAAGAAAATATTCTGTAATTGTTTTTACTAAGGATGCTGAAATTAATAACAAAGGATCATATGTGAAATCAAAGCGTATCAGTTTAATAAAACTGCCTAACTTGTCTAAAATGTCTCAATTCGGTTACGCAAGCTTACCCGTAATTATGGATTTAAACGTGTTTAATCTTATAGGCCGTCAACCAATATTAAATGCTG
>JBIICS010000219.1:0-3444 GCA_044238735.1 Bacteroidia bacterium | reverse complement strand
CAACACGGTGGCTATGGAGACAACACCAGAAATGCTATAATTGAGCTTTATATCCCTGTATTAAAGAACAGAGTGGCCTTTAGTACCTGGATGGTACCTCTAGAATACTTTAAATATGATACCCTTACACGGGATTTGCGAAAATCCAGGCACAAAGAAGGCAAAGGATATTCTGTAGGAGATGTATACTTTACTTCACTAATTAATATTTTTAAGGAAAGAAAAATAATTCCCGCTACCTTGCTTGAGTGCACCATTAAATCTGCCAGTGGAAATGGATTATCTAATGCACGTTATACCGATACTCCAGGATATATATTTACTGTACATACCTCCAAAACGTTATATAAAAAAGAAAACTATATTTATTATATTAATACTAATACCGGATTTTATTCTTGGCAAACAAATAAGCCGGAACATAGGCAGAATGATGCATTTTTATATGGAATTTCTTTAAGCATGATTCATCCTTTATTTGGGTTTAATTCTGGGCTTAAAGGTTATTATGGATATTTAAACGATGGTGATCGACCAAATATACTTTTTGCAAAAGGGTCTAAATCATTTGGCAATACCAGCTTTAATATTGAAATACAATTCGGTTTAAGAGATTTCCCCTATCAATCAGTTTTAGTTGGAATGTGTTATTATCCGGTAAAAGCTCATAAAATACTAAAAAAATACCAGGCAATAACAAATGATTAAAATAGCCTGGCATCCTTTTTATAATCATCCCGTTAGTGAAACGCATCGTTTTCCAATGGAGAAGTATGATCTTTTACCTCAACAATTGAAATATGAAGGACTGTTTGGTAATGACAATTTTTTTGAACCTGAAATGGCCCTTTTTGAAGATATTTGTTTAGCCCATTATCCGGATTACGTTCGGAATTTTTGCTTATTAAACATTAGTGAAAAAGAAGCACGTAAGACAGGTTTCATACACAGCAGCGAATTAGTAAAAAGGGAGCTTACTATAATGGGAGCATCCATTCAATGTGCGTTATTTGCTCATGAAAACGGTATTTCACTCAATATTGCCGGAGGCACTCATCATGCCTTTTCGGATAGAGGAGAAGGATTTTGTATGCTTAATGATTTTGCTATTGCAGCCCGATATTTGCAAAAGAATAATTACTACAATAAAATTTTAATAATAGACTTAGATGTTCATCAAGGCAATGGAACCGCAGAAATTTTTAAAGAGGATTCCAGTGTTTTTACCTTTAGTATTCACGGTGAAAAAAATTATCCGATTAATAAAGAAAAATCGGATTTAGACGTCGAAATTAAAGATGGCACCGGTGATCTGGAGTACTTGGAAATTTTGGATAATAGTTTAGAAAATATAAAACAACTATTTTCTCCGGATTTTATATTCTATCAATCGGGAGTTGATGTTTTAGAAAGTGATAAATTAGGCCGGATGAACTTAAGTATAAATGGCTGCAGGCAAAGAGATGCAAAGGTTTTTGAATTCTGCAAAAACAACAACACCCCCATATCGGTAGCAATGGGTGGCGGATACAGTCCACAAATTAAACATATAATTGAGGCTCATGCCAATACATTTAAAGAGGCTTTAAAAATAGTATAATGATAAAAATTGTTTATATAGGAGGCAATGGCTGGTTAGGCAAGTACACTCAAGAGACTTTAAAAGAATATTCCGTTTTAATTAGCAGTCGTAATTCACTACTTAACAATCAATTTAAATTTAGTATAGGCCAATCGGAAATACCAGAAGCTGATCTATATCTATTTACTGTACCCCCATCTAAATATATCTTAAAGGATTTTTATAGAACAATCGAGCAAATAAATAAATCTTCCCGATTAATCTTCACCTCTTCTACCTCTGTTTATTCGTCGGTTTATAAAAACTGTACAGAAGATCTCAAACTAATAAAAGATTCAAGTGTAAACGAGACTGTATTTGAAAGTGAAACCTTTATATCAGCGATGTTTAACGATTATTTAATTCTTCGATTAGCCGGATTAGCCGGCGAGAACCGCTATCCAGCCCAATTTTTAACTGGCAAAAAAAATGTTTCAAATGGCCGTGGTCCTGTTAATTTGGTTCAAGGAGAAGATGTAGCAGCCCTAATAAAATTATCAATAGAAAAAGATTTGAAAGGAATATATAATATATGCTGCGATGAACATCCTACCAGAAAAGATTTTTATACAAAAGCTTGTGAAAAGGCGGGTTTGCCCATCCCGCAATTTATTGATAATTTAGAAAGTGAAAAAATTATTGATAATTCTAAAATTAAAAACGCATTGAATTACCAATTTAAGTATCCATCACCCTATAATATGATTTAATATGCCCTCATTTGATATTACAAGCGAAGCAGACTTGCAATTATTGGATAACGCAATAAATGTTGCAAAAAAAGAAATTGGCACCCGTTTCGATTTCAGAGATTCTAAAACTGAAATTGATTTGAATAAAAAAGATAAGCTCATTACAATTTTAACAGAAGATGAAATGCGCTTAAACTCGATTATTGATGTAATTAGAATGCGCATGATAAAACAAAAGTTGGATCCAAAATGTCTGGATGAAGGAAAACAACATGGGGCCTCAGGCAGTATGATTAAAAAAGACATCAAGATAAAACAAGGAATTGACAAAGAAACTTCCAAAAAAATAATGAAAGACATAAAAGACAGCAAACTTAAAGTAACCGCTCAAATTATGGACGACATTATAAGGGTTAGCGCAAAAAAAATAGACGATCTTCAACAGGTAATTTCTATTGTAAGAAGAGGTGAGTACGATCTCCCACTTCAATTTGTTAACATGAAATAGGAAAATTTGAATAACGTTATTAAAATAGCCGTTGTTGGTCCCGAAAGCACCGGAAAATCAAAATTATCTGAAGAATTAGCCAAACATTTTAATACTATTTGGGTACCCGAATATTCTCGGGAATATTTAAAAGAAATTGGACTTAACTATACACTTAATGATATTATAAACATTAACAATGGGCAACTTCATCTAGAAAACGAATTAATAAATAAGGCAAATGCTCTCTTGTTTTGCGATACAACTCCACTTGTAAATAAAATTTGGTGCGAGTACAAATATCAAATGTGTCCTCCCGAAATTGAAGAAAGTTTTACCAATACGTTTTATAACTATCATTTTCTTTGCGACATAGATCTTCCCTGGGAAGAAGATCCCTTAAGAGAACACCCCAATCAGCGTAAAGAGCTTTTTGATTACTACGAACAAACACTTACTAAACATCAAAGACCATTTTCAGTTATAAGAGGAATTGGCTATAAAAGAATAGAAAGTGCTTTAGATGGTTTTTTAAGAAATAAATACATTATTTTTAAATAACAAGCGGAAATCTTACACCATAATTTTTAATGCTTTCTCTTCTATAGTTATATCAATTGAACAATCGTTAAGAACAAATGGTT
>JBIICS010000218.1:0-3450 GCA_044238735.1 Bacteroidia bacterium | reverse complement strand
ATTTTCTTTGATATTAACGACCGTAAATTTAAAATTACAGCGTTATCTACCGGTTTTAACCCCATCTCTTCTTCTAATCAACTGGGATTATTGGTGAGTCCAAATCCATTTAAGCAATATTTTTCTTTAAGTGTTGTAGGATTAAACGAAACTGCCGAAACCAATGTAGTTATTTATGATTTAGTTGGAAATTTAGTCTACAATAAAAATTTCGAGTCCAAAACCGAATTTAATCAAGATATTGATTTTAGCGGTTTAAGCTCAGGGGTTTATTTTGTAAAAATCAGAAATAAAAATTTAAACGCAATTCAAAGAATTGTAAAAGAATAGTTATTTAACTTTAAAAGACCATTGAAACAGAAAGCGGGCAATTATCTGTCCGCTTTCATCTTTTCCAATACTTTCTATTTCTATACTTTCTCCTTTTTTAGTAGATATGCTATTTTGTATGCATTCTTCTATTTTGTAACCATCATTACAATAAAATATAATTCTGCCTGTAGCTTTTTTGTAAAATTCAGCATTTACCCCGGTTACTAGCATACTAATAGTTGTGCCCGATTTTTTAATTTTAATTAATGCTAATATTCCGGTAGACAACTCTGCTGCCATTGCCAAGCATGCAAAATAAATAGATTTAAAAGGGTTTTTTGTGATGTATTGATACTTAATTTTAACACTGCAATCGGAGGGAGTAAGGGTATTAATTTTTATACCTGCTACCCATACCATGGGAAGCATTTTTAACATTAATAAATTAAACAAAAATGGTTTGCGAACTTTGTTTATTAGTTTAATTTCATCTTCCATTACTTTGCATTACAGTTTTTACATGTACCAGTAACATTTAAATTCCATTGTGTAACCTTATATCCTTTTGGTAAATTTAATAGAGGAATCTCCACATCTTCAATACAAAAAATATTCTGACATTTAGAACAGTTAAAATGAATATGCTCGTGATGAACAGCATGGTGGTGACCGGTATGATGACAAAAAGCATATTGAGCATTCCCTTCGAGGTTACCTACTTTATGAATTATGCATTTCTCCTCAAAATCTTTCAAAATTCTAAATAAGGTAACTCGATCTAGTTCGCCCTTGTGAATTGATTCTATATCTTTAGAGCTAAGCGCATGGCTGGTGTCTGAAAATATTTTAAGTACTGCACGCCTTAAATCAGTTTTTTTAAAACCCGATTTTTTTAATATTTCATCAATGTCGTGGTCATTCATCACTAATAAAATTTTATTTTTTTGATACTTCGTTGAGCTTTGGTGTCTGAGATTTTCTGCTTTAATTCTTTCTTTTTAAGTATAGATTTTTTATTGGGTTTTGTAGCAATTCGCTTCTTGTCTTTTACAAATGCATTACTAATTAATCTTAATGCTTTTTTTATTGCCAACTCTTTATTTTTTATTTGAGAACGCTCTTCCTCGCATTGTATTTTAAATTCACCTTCTTTATTAATAAACGATTTTAACTTTAATAGCAGTGTTACTTTCTCATCTTCTTTAAAATTTTCGGTTGACTCTATTCTCCAAATTAGTTCAACCTTGCTGGAGACTTTATTAACATGCTGTCCGCCTGCACCTCCACTACGCGATGTTTTAAATGAAAACTCATTTATTAATTTATTTACATCAGTGCCTAACGGTATCATGTATGGTTTGTTTTTTATGATAATCTAAAATAAGATAATAATACCATACTACTCCTAATCCATATAAAATAACAGTAATGAGGAATACATAAACATAATCAATGCCGCTTTGTCTTAAATATTTAAAAATTAAACCACTTATAAACCAGCTTCCGCTCCAAATTGCGGAAGTAAGCGCACTTACCATTTCCTGATTTTTCTTACCCACATAATCCATTACCAACTCGGTTGTCATCGGTCCGGCCATATTCATGAGGGGTTGTCTAATTAAAAAACAAATGGCAGCAATGGCTAATGCAATTGGTAAGTGTGAATAAAATTGAGTAGTGGCTAAAAGGGCCAAAGCAATAACTGCGATAGTTTGTGTGGTAGGTATAGCTATTTTAAAACCAATGTGTTTTTTTATTAAGGGAACATATAATGCGCCAATGGCCACCAGCACGGATGCAAAAGAAGATAATATGCCAAAACGATCGGTGGTAAGTTTATGTACATTGTAAAAAAATATGCCAACAAACGGTATGGTTAACCCAGCGCCAACTGCAATAATAAGGGTAGGGATTAAAGCTCTTGAAATTAAGGGCCAATCGTAGTTTTTAAACTCAAGCTGAATCTCATAGTTTTCCTTTGTAATTTCTGCTGCCGGCATTTTAAATATGAAGTATATATTTACGAAACAGATAAGTACTATAATTTGTAAGATGTTACCTTCGTTAAATAATTGGGGATTAATCTTATTGAATATAAATATCATTAATCCTCCTACAATACCGGCAAAGCTGTATGTAGAATAGCTTAACGAAATACCTTCTGTTTGTTGTTCTTTATTGGAATTTCTTAGAATATAGGGTATTACCGGGATTTGATTAAATACAAATGAGATGCCCCACATTAATTGTGCAACATAAAGTAAGTTGTTTGCATGAAGTTTGGTGGCGATAATAATAAGCATTGCAAAGATTGGCCCCCCCAATGCCCCGGCATAAAAAAACGGTTTTAGTTTTTTACCTTTAATGTAATATCCAAAAGGAACTGCTAATAAAATAACACCTAAAAATCGAAACGCAATAAATCCGGCACTTTCATAATCGGAGTAGCCCGAATTTTGCATAAAAATGATTTGGATGGAAAGAAAGGAGGTATTGATTAGCTGTAAGAAAAATTCGGAAGCAATTAGGTTTAAAATTGGCTTGGGTAATTTGAGGTATGATCGGATTAAGTCTCTCACTTAACTTTAATATTACAAAAATAAATAAAGTAAGATAGGCCTTTACGTAATTTTTTTGAATTAAGTATGGTGTTGTATTAATTTCACATCCGAAGTTATCTCCTTTTTGGTTTTAACTTTTAAACTAAATAGCCCTATTTATAGACTTCTTACCAAATTTATTCTTAATCTCATCCAAAGCCTGATACAAATTGAGCATATCGCTGGTATCGCTAAACAAATCTATTTGTTGCGACCCAAATGATAAGTTGCTTAATTTTACTCCAATTAGACGAATGGGTTGCAAGCCATAAAGCTCCTTAAAAAGTTGCCTTACTTGTGGCATTATCAAATGATCGGATGCTGTTAAGGGGATTGACTTTTGTTTGGAATGCGTATCAAAATTACCATACCGTATTTTAATAACAATGCTTCCACAAACCTTATTTTCACTTCGCAATGTATAACACAACTCTTCCACCATTTTAACCAGTTTATTATGGATAAACTCTAGGTCGAGAGTATCCTGGCTAAAAGTGGTTTCCACGCTTATCGATTTACGTTCGTGTTCCGTAATTAC
>JBIICS010000217.1:0-3456 GCA_044238735.1 Bacteroidia bacterium | reverse complement strand
AAATATCACTATTGGTGGTCCATCAAATACTCCTGTTTTTACTTGGGATATTTTGGAAGATAATGGTACTGTAGCTACAAGCAATGATAATCCATTTGAATATACTCCTAATTCAAATTATGCTTTATCAGTTACAGCTAATTTAAATGGTTGTACAAATGTTCGTAATTACTATAATACTATAAATCCGGTTATTCGAGATACGATTGCTTTTGAAGCTTGTAATGGTACGACGGTGGTTGTTGGTTCTTTAAATATTACAAATAGTGGAGAGTATGTGGATACTTTACAAACTATTTCGGGTTGCGATTCAATTATAGTTGCTAATGTTTCGTTTGTAAATAAAAAAGTACATAACATAAGTGCTTCAATATGCGACAATGAAACATATACATTTGATGGAAGTCTGTTAAATATTTCCGGAGTGTACAGAGATACTTTAACAGCAGCTGCTGGATGTGATTCAATCATAGTTTTAAACTTAACTGTTAATCCAACAAATGCAGAATCTGTAAGTAAGACTATTTGTGAAGGTGGATTTTATCCTTTTGGAACTCAAAGTCCATCCACAGCAGGTATCTATACCGAAACATTTACAAATAAGTTTGGATGTGACTCTGTTGTTACCTTAAACTTAAATGTAACACCATTGTCATATAACACCGCAGAAGCTACTATTTGTGAGGGCTCTACTTATACCTTTGGAACACAAAGCATAACTTCTGCTGGTGTATATAATGAAGTGTTTAGTTCATTAAGCGGTTGCGACTCAACAGTAACTCTTACAGTAACTGTTAATCCATTGCCGGTTGTAAGTATTTTAGCAGCAATGGATACAGTTTGTGATAACGGTGGGATTATTGCATTAGATGGTTCTCCTAATGGGTATAATGGTTTTGAATGGTATTCAGGAAATGGAGTGGTAGATTCAACTTTTAACCCAGTGGGTTTAAGTGGAACTCAAACTATTTATTATGGTATAACTGATGTTAATGGATGTTATAATGAGGATTCAACTTCAATTTACGTAGAGATTTGCACTGGTATTAATTTTTCTGAAGCAATTAAAGTTAGCGCTGCTCCAAATCCGTTTAATAATCAGTTAAAGATAAATGTTCAAGGTAATGCGATCAACTCAATTTTAATTACAGATGTAACTGGACGTGAATTATACAATAATACTTCAAAAGGCAGTATAACAATAAATACAGATAGTTTTGTTAGAGGAATTTATTTTGTTAATGTTACGGTTAATACTGAAACTAGTACATTCAGAGTTGTTAAGCAATAACAATCTAAATTAATTTTTTAAAAAAGGCTGCTTTTTTCGGAAGCAGCCTTTTTAGATTTGAGTTAAACCTATCTAAAACCAAACAAAGCAAGTAATTGGTTTAACCCAACTATTTCAACAGAAAATGAAATAGTTGCCCAAGTGCTGATGAATAATACGTTCCATCAGGGTTGTCCAGGATACCCGCGCTCTTGGCTATCCCCATTGCAATAGTAAGTTATAATTCTATTGCATAATCCGGTATCCTTAAAAATGAATGGCTCACAATAATGGTGTTTGCCCTTTTTTATGTTTTAGCAAAACCCACCTCTAGCTTCTTCATAGGATTTGAACTGAATGAGATGTTAAGTTTATATTTTGTACGGTATGTTTTTTAAAATTTCCATCAAAAACTTCCAATATTTCTGAACAGAAGAAATACTTACTCGCTCATCCGGGGAGTGAGCACCCTTTATTGTTGGCCCAAATGAAATCATATCCATACCAGGATAATTGGTCCCTAAAATACCACACTCTAATCCGGCATGGCAGGCTACTACATTTGGTTTTTCTCCATTTTGTTTTTCGTAAATGTCAACCAATACTTTTAAAATGGGCGAGTTTATATTGGGTGTCCAGCCGGGGTATGAACCCCCAAACGATACCTTACAACCGGCTAATTCAAATGTTGATTTTAAGGCCTGTGCTAAATCCATTTTAGAAGATTCTACAGACGAACGCGTTAAACAGGCTATTAAACATTTTCCTTTTTCAATTTGAATTTTCGCAATATTGTTGGAGGTTTCTACAAGGTTTTCCATATCTGCACTCATTTTGTAAACTCCGTTATGCGCCGCATAAATAGCTTTTACAATTTGGTTCTGAAAGGTGGAATCAGCAACCATAGCGACTTTAGCGCTTTCTTTAAATTCAATAATAAGATTAGGTTCTGTTTTTAGATATTCAAATTTTATCTCGTTTATCAGCTTCATTAAATTCGCTTTAAAGTTTTCGATTTCACTTTGGTTTAAACATACTTCCGCCGTGCTTTCTCTTGGAATGGCATTTCGTAAGCTTCCGCCGTTTAATTTTGAAATTAAAAGCTTGTGTTTACTAACACCCATGTATAATAAGCGATTCATCATTTTATTGGCATTGCCCAATCCTTTATGAATATCCATGCCGGAGTGGCCTCCTTTTAATCCTCTAACGGAAAGTGTATAGGTGTTATAGCCATTGGGTATTTCAATTTCATTATAGTCGCATTCGGCTGTTACATCAATTCCTCCAGCACAACCTATGTCAATTTCATTATCTTCTTCGGTATCCAGATTTAATAATATTTCGCCCTTTAAGATTCCACCTTTTAAATTCAAGGCCCCTGTCATTCCTGTTTCTTCATCTATTGTAAATAAAGCCTCAATGGCCGGATGCGAAATATCGGTGCTTTCTAAAATGGCCATTATAGTAGCCACTCCAATTCCATTATCTGCTCCAAGTGTTGTTCCCTTGGCTCTTACCCAGCCCTCGTTTACATACATTTGTATTCCCTGTGTATTGAAATCGAAAACGGTATCATTGTTTTTTTGACAAACCATGTCGAGGTGAGATTGAAGGACGATGGTTTTATGCATTTCCATGCCTGGTGTTGCTGGTTTGCGAATGATAACATTTCTTATTTCGTCTTCAAAAGTTTCCAGGCCTAGTTTGTTTCCAAAATTCTTAATAAACTCAATAACCTTATCTTCTTTTTTAGAGGGGCGAGGTATAGCATTTAAGTTGGAGAAATTTCTCCATAAGGATTTAGGTTCAAGGTCTATAATGTTCGGATTCATAAAACTATGTTATCTTACTATTAATTTTTTTCTTATTATAACGGAGTCATTTCTTACTTCAATAATATATACTCCCGAATTATAATGAGTTGTATTTATATAAAAGTTTTGATCGCCCAAAAATTCTTTAGTTTGGGTTTCTATTTCTCTTTCGTTAAGATCGTAAATGGTTAACTTCAAGCTACTTTTATCGATAGAATTTACAGGTATAACGGTAATTCCCTTTGATGGATTGGGGTAAATATTATTAATGTTGATGCTTTGACTATTTATTGCGGTTAACCCCAAAATGTTAAATTCGTTATATCCCTGAGGGGCAACTAATGGCCGGTATTGTTCTTTACCCGAATA
>JBIICS010000007.1:0-41209 GCA_044238735.1 Bacteroidia bacterium | reverse complement strand
AGTATTAAATCTTCAAAACGGCAATATGATTCCAGGCGAGTATAATTACCTTATAACTAAAGAACAATTAAGAGCAAATGGGATCTATTTTGTAAAAATTAATCTAGATGGTAACGAACTAGTCAAGAAACTAATAGTTAACTAATCGAATTGTAAAAGCTGCATAACTGCAGCTTTTTTTATGACTCATAAAATAAACATCCCACTAAAGATTTTTTTATCTATAATTTGGCTAACTATATTTGATAACTCGATTAAATTAATTGGGCCAAAAAAAAACCGCTCCAAGGAGCGGTTTTGATAATTAATTAGAAACGATTAATAACGGTAAGCGTCGTTTTTAAACGGACCTTGAACGGTAACACCAATATATTCAGCTTGTTCTGGGGTTAACACATCTAGCTCGCAATTAATTTTAGCTAAATGTAAACGAGCAACTTTCTCATCTAAATGTTTAGGTAAAGTGTACACCTTATTATCATATTTAGAAGAATTTTGCCATAACTCTAACTGAGCTAATGTTTGGTTTGTAAATGAATTACTCATAACAAACGATGGGTGACCGGTTGCGCAACCTAAATTAACTAAACGACCTTCAGCTAATACTATAATATCTTTTCCATCGATAGTATATTTATCAACCTGTGGCTTAATTACATCTTTAGTTTGACCATAATTCTTGTTTAACCAAGCCATATCAATTTCATTATCAAAATGGCCAATATTACAAACAATAGCATTGTGTTTCATGGCCTTAAAATGACGATCCAAAATAATACTCTTATTTCCGGTAGCTGTAACAATAATATCAGCTTCCTTAATTGCATTATCCATTTTCATTACCTGGTAACCATCCATTGCTGCCTGTAAGGCACAAATTGGATCTATCTCGGTAACAATTACACGAACGCCCTGAGAGCTTAACGATTCGGCAGAACCTTTACCCACATCGCCATAACCGGCAACTACAGCAACTTTACCTGCTAACATTAAATCGGTAGCACGACGAATTGCATCAACTAAAGATTCACGACAACCGTATTTATTATCAAATTTAGATTTGGTTACAGAATCGTTGATATTAATTGCAGGCATTACCAAAGTTCCATTTTTCATACGCTCATACAAACGATGAACACCGGTTGTTGTTTCTTCTGATAAACCTTTGATATTTTTAGTTAATTCGGGGAAACGATCAAAAACCATATTAGTTAAATCACCACCGTCATCTAAAATCATATTAAGAGGCTCTCCATTTTTAAAAGCGAATAAAGTTTGTTCGATACACCAATCAAATTCCTCTTCATTCATTCCTTTCCAGGCGAATACCGGAATACCGGCAGCAGCAATAGCAGCGGCGGCGTGATCCTGAGTAGAGAAAATATTACAAGAACTCCAAGTTACATCTGCACCTAATTCAACCAAAGTTTCAATTAAAACTGCTGTTTGGATAGTCATGTGTAAACAACCGGCTATTCTTGCACCTTTTAATGGTTTACTTGCACCGTATTCGGTTCTTAAAGCCATTAAACCGGGCATTTCCTGCTCGGCCAATTTAATTTCTTTTCTACCCCACTCTGCTAAAGAAATGTCTTTAACCTTGTACTTTAATGTTTGAGTTTCTGCTCCCATTTGGTTTATTTTAGTTTATAGTTTATAAAATTTTTGCAAATATCCTGAATTATTTGGTTTCCTTCCAAATAAAATTACCATTCTTGTCAATATAAGCGAAATAATCGTTTTTATCGTTTTTCACCAATACATAAGCCAATCCGTTTTTAAATTCGGTTGGATTAGCAAACTGGGGAGGGATAACCATAGCGCCGTTTGTATCGATAAATCCCCATGCTTCTTTACCTTCGCTTATTTTTAAAACACAAGCCAAACCTTCGCTAAATTCGTAAGCACCCTCTAACTTTGTATCTAAAATTATTTTGCCTGTTTTGTCAATAAATCCGTACTTACCTTGTTTAAAATTACCCGACCTAATGAGGGCTAAACCCTCTTGGAAATGAAAAGCCCTATCATATTTAGGTTCAATCACAAACATACCCGAAGCATTAATAAATCCCCATTTACCATTTAATTGAACATTGGCCAATCCCTCCGAAAAATCGAAGCAATCTTCTAATTTAAAATCAACAACCA
This sequence comes from Bacteroidia bacterium, assembly GCA_044238735.1. GTDB lineage: Bacteria > Bacteroidota > Bacteroidia > UBA4408 > UBA4408 > JBIICS01. The sequence continues at coordinate 39,061 of JBIICS010000007.1, read as the reverse complement.
ATTTACCCGATTTGTTTACAAACCCCCATTTATTTCCATTCTTTACTCTTGCTAAACCATCATGAAAATCATATGCCCCATCATACTTGGGTTCAATTATGGTTTTACCCGTATTATCAATAAATCCAAGTTTATTATCCAACTGAATTCGGGCTAAACCCTCTGAAAAATCATAAGCAAAATCGTCATTAGGTTGAAAAACAACTTTACCACTTTTATCAATATATGACCATTTACCTTCCTTTTTAATTGCGGAAATACCGTCAACAAATACAAAGGCTTCCTCTAAATTTAGCTCAATTATTACCTCATTTTTTTCATTAATAAACCCTTTTTTGCCATTTTTTTTAACTATAGCAAGGCCTTCGGAAAACTTAGACGCATATTCATATTGAGGCTCTATTATTATTTTACCATCGAACTGTATAAAACCGTATTTACCTTTTTGTTGAATAGGAAAAAGATTTTGGGCAATTAGGTTATGAGAGGTGAGAATAAGGGTAAAAAATAAATTTATATAAAGGGAACAAGATGCCATTTTAAAATATTTTGGATTGAATGAAGATGGTGCTTTTAAAAAACTAATCTAAACAAATTTAACAAAATTATCTATTTTTAAGGAATTGAAAATAAATAGATTACATATAAGAGAAGGGCTTGAGTTGTATTATTGTACTCTTAGCCCGGTAGATACTTTAGAATTTCAATCGTTATTAAACGATCAAGAGTTAATTAAAATATCCCATTATAAAAACCCTCTTCGGAAAAAGCAATTTTACTGGGAAAGATATATCGTTAAAGCCATTTTGGGACCAGGCATTGAAATAAATTACAATGAATCGGGTAAGCCGTTTCTATTAAATTCTAATCAACATATTTCTATTACTCATACTCCTGCATTTGTTGCGGTTGCCATTGGAAACGAAAATATGGGAATTGATATTGAGGAGCCTCGACCATCACTTGAAAAAGTGAAGACACGTTTTTTAAGTACTAGCGAAATAGCACGTTTTAATTTAACAGAACTGAAAAACTTATCGTTTTTATGGAATTTAAAAGAAGCCAGTTTAAAGTTTTTGGGCGATGCTACTTTGGATTATCAAAACCAGATAGAAATAATAAGTTGTGATTTTAAAGAAAGTGCATTGGTTAAAGTAAATTATAAAAACGAAAAAATAATTTTAAAAAGTAGTTTAAAAAAAATTGAAAACCATACCCTTGCAGTGGTTTATAATGATTATACTTGTTGAGTGGGAACAGTATTAAACATACTTGAAGACGCCAGAAAAGATTCTAAAACTTTGGTTGCTGTTTTAGCAGATCCCGATTATTATGACCCCTTAACATTTAATGAATTAATTGATAAAGTTAATCGCTTTGCAGATTTCTTATTTATTGGAGGAAGTCATTGTCTTACAGATGAAAGTGAAGCAATGCTAAATGAGGCCAAAAACAAATGTATAAAGCCCTTGGTTTTGTTTCCGGGGCCTGGCCACATTATTTCTCCCAAAGCAGATGCGCTTTTGTATCTGTCTTTAATATCCGGACGAAATCCTGAAATGTTAATTGGTTGGCACGTTCATAACGCATATAAATTAAAAACGAGTGGAATTGAGATTATTTCTACCGGATACATTTTAATCGACGGAGGTAAACCCACATCGGTTTCTTATGTTAGCAATACTGTACCTATTCCGGCCGAAAAAAACGGACTTATTATCAGCACCGCAATAGCCGGAGAGTTAATGGGACACCGATTAATTTATTTGGAAGCCGGAAGTGGGGCTTTATATCCTGTTGCGGCAAATACCATTAAGAAAGTAAGAGAAAACACTAACGTTCCCCTGATAGTAGGCGGAGGCATTAAAACCCCCAAACAAGCTAAAGATGCAGCACAGTCAGGAGCAACATTAATTGTTATAGGAAATGCATTAGAAAAAGATATTGATTTATTAAAACAGATTAAAGAAGCTATTTAAATGTTTTTGAAACTTTTAGTATTATCCAATTCGAAAAAAGACCCGGACGAGCCCGTTTATGTTACACAATTTCTTGAACATGGATTAGACGTTTTCCATTTAAGAAAGCCCGATTTTAGCTCCAGAGAAATGGAAGAATACATTAATCAGATTCCAGCTCGCTTTTGGGGCAATATTGTTATTCATTCTCATTATCATTTAGTAAAAAAATACAATCTACTAGGAATCCATTTAGGTAAAACAAAAAGGAGAAGTTGGTTTTTTAAGAAATTACGTTTACCCTATATGCGTTTAACTAATCCCAAATTACAGGTTACAACCTCTTTTCATCATTTGGCTAGTTTATATGAGGAAACCTATCCGTTCGATTATGTTTTTTTAAGCCCGATATTCGACAGTATTTCAAAAAGTGGTTACCAATCAGGGTTTTCTCATCACAATATAGCATCGGCTATTAACCGAAGTCATTTTAAAATTATGGCACTTGGCGGAATTGAAATTGATAAACTGGAATTTGTTAAAAACAGCCATTTTGCCGGAGTAGTATTATCAGGGGTTTTGTGGCAGAACGAAAATAAAATAGGAATTTACAACGAGATACGACACAAAATTATTGAGCTTAATAAAGACATGGAAATTGTTTAAATATTTTACAATTGCCAATTGATAATCAAAACTCTTCTTTTCTAAACTAATATTATGCAAGAAAAAAAATCGGCTCCGGATACCTTAACATTAGCTACACTTATACTTAGTTTTTTAGCAGCTGTAATTTTTATTTTGCAGAAAAGTGGTGTTGTAGAAATAACCCATGAAGTTCGCACGCTATCCAGGTGGCTAGCCATTACTTTTATTATTATTTATGGCATCAAAAAGAGGTCGTTAACGCTTTGGATTTTTATTGCCATGATTGCCGGAATTGAAGTTGGACATGACTTTAAAGAAATAGCCTCCTACTTTAAAATATTTAGTGATATCTTTCTTAAGCTGATTAAATCTATAATTGCTCCGTTATTATTTGGGACATTGGTTGTTGGAATTGCTGGGCATTCCAATATAAAACAAGTGGGCAGAATGGGATTAAAGGCCCTCCTCTATTTTGAGATTGTTACAACTATTGCATTATTTTTAGGATTAGCCGCTATAAATGTTTCCAAAGCTGGTAATGGCATAGAACGCATTGAGGTGAGTCAGGAGAGTGTTCCCAAAACCCAGGCACAAAATTGGAAAGAAATCATATTACATATATTCCCTGAGAATTTTGCTAAGTCAATTGTAGAGAATCAAGTTTTACAAATTGTAATTTTTTCAATAATCTTTGGCATTGCCCTTGCCCGTTTATCGGACGACAAAAAAAAACCATTTCTGGATTTTGCCGATAGTTTATCTGAGATCATGTTTAAGTTTACCGACTTAATTATGTATGTAGCTCCAGTAGGAGTTTTTGGCGCTATTGCCTATACTATCGCCAATATGGGCCTTGGGGTATTGGTTAATTTATTTCAATTATTACTCACTTTGTATGTAAGCTTAATATTATTTGTTTTAGGAGTTCTATTACCTATAGCCCTTATTCTGAAAATTGATGTAAAACGATTTATTAAAACACTAAGCGAACCCATTAGTATTGCATTTGCAACAGCAAGTTCAGAGGCGGCGCTTCCTCGTGCCATGGAAAAGTTAGTAGAATTTGGGGTTCCAAAGAAAATTGTTGCGTTTGTATTGCCCACCGGATATAGTTTTAATTTAGATGGAACTACACTTTACCTTTCCCTAGCTTCTGTATTTGTTGCCCAGGCAGCAGGAGTTACCCTCACTTTTGGCCAGCAAATAATTATGGTGTTTACTCTTATGTTAACCAGTAAAGGCGTGGCGGGTGTTCCTAGAGCTTCACTAGTTATTTTATTAGGCACTGCAGCTTCATTTAATTTACCAGAGTGGCCCATCTATATCATTTTAGGAATTGACACCTTAATGGATATGGCCCGAACAGCGGTTAATGTAACCGGAAACTGTTTAGCTGCTGTTGTTGTGGCCAAGTGGGAAGGTGAGTTAAGCGACCAACCGATAGAAATAAATGAGTAATTAAAACTAAGGTATATAGGCTTTAGAAAACCTCCTCTTCTACTTGCTCCCCTGTTTTCTCATTTACACCGCCGTGTTCCTGATTGTATTTATTACAATCAATTTCAACATTGAGTGGATTTTCTGGTTTTTCGAAATCTCCCTGAGACACTTTTAATTTCTTATCCGCATAAACCTTTTTCATATAAAAAGCAAAGATTGGCAGTGCCATGGTGGCTCCTTGTCCCAAATCCGTACTTCTAAAATGTGCGCTTCTGTCTTCGCAGCCTACCCAAACACCTGTAACTAAATCTGGAGTTAAGCCCATAAACCAACCATCGGAATTATTTTGTGTTGTTCCGGTTTTACCGGCCAAAGGAGTACGTATATCGTATCTAAATCGTAAACGAATACCCGTACCAAAGTCAGTTACACCTTGCATTAGTTTTAAAGTTAAATAAGCCGTTTGCTCACTCATGGCCTCTACACTTTTGGGAACAAACTCGTGAAGAACGTTACCATAGCGATCCTCTATGCGTAATAGGTACGTTGGCTCGTTCCAAACTCCTTTATTGGCGAATGTTGCATTAGCTCCCACCATCTCGTATAAGGTAATATCTGATGTACCTAAAGCTAGAGAAGGAACAGCATCCAGCGGGCTTGTAATCCCCATTCGCCGAGCTAAATCAACAACGGCTTGTGGTCCAAAATGTTTCATTACATATGCGGTTACACAATTGGTACTAGTTGCAAGTGCCCTTTTTAAACTCATCATTCCGCCGTATTTACCATCCGAATTTTTAGGTGACCAGTTTCCGCCTTCCGGCAATTCGAAAGTAACCGGCACATTTGGAACTTGTAAACAAGGGCTCCAACCTTCCTGCATTGCTAAAGCATAAACAAAGGGTTTAAAGGTAGAACCAACTTGTCTGCGGCCTTGTTTAACATGATCGTATTTAAAATGTTTATAATCTATACCTCCTACCCATGCCTTAATATAACCTGTTTGAGGATCTACACTAAGCACACCGGTTTGTAAAAAAGATTTATAGTACCTAACCGAGTCCCAGGGCGACAGCAAAGTATCCTTTTCCCCTTTCCAGGTAAAAACACGCATGCTAATGGGTTTTTTAAATATTTTTTCTATTTCACTTTCACTTTTTCCATCCTCACTTAACTCTCTGTAACGATCACTGCGTTTCATGCCTTCAGCCAGAATTTTATTAACCTCCTCAGTACTTAACTGATAAAAAGGGGCTTCTTTCTTACCTGCCCAATGCTTAAAAAATTTATCTTGTAAATCCTTACCTAAATGCTCCGTAACGGCCTCCTCGGCATATTGCTGCAAACGCGAATCCAGAGTGGTATATATCTTTAAACCATCTTTATATAAATCATAATTGCTCCCATCCGGTTTTTTAACATTAGCTAACCACTTTTTAATTTCATCCCGCAAAACTTCTCTAAAGTAAGTGGCACTTCCGGTATTATGATCTTCTAGAGAATAGTTTACTTTGATAGGTAATATCTTAAGTGAATCGTACTGCTTATCTGTTAAGAATTCATACTTTCGCATCTGACTCATAACAACATTTCTTCTTTTAATAGCACGTTCTGGGTTGCGAACTGGGCTGTAAAAAGTAGGGGCTTTAAGCAAGCCCACTAAAACCGCTGCCTCTTGAACATTAAGAGAATCTGGACTTTTATTAAAAAATGTTTTAGCTGCAGATTTAATACCATAGGAATTAGAGCCAAAATCAACCGTATTTAAATACATGGCCATAATTTCTTCTTTGGTGTAATTTTTTTCCAACTTTACAGCAATTATCCACTCTTTAGTTTTTCTTAAAATAGTTTTTAATTTATTTCCTTTTTGACGGGGAAAAAGATTTTTAGCCAACTGCTGAGTAATGGTAGATGCTCCACCAGTATTAGAACGACCCGTTACAAAACCAAATACTGCCCTGCCCAGCGCTTTAACATCAATACCGGAATGATTAAAAAAACGGGCATCCTCGGTTGCTACTAAAGCATTTACCACGTTAGGGGAAATATTATTAAAATTTACTGAACTTCTGTTTTCTATATAATACTTTCCAATAACCTTCCCATCTACTGAAAATATTTCGGAAGCAAGTGCACTTTTAGGATTTTCCAATTCCTCGAAACTTGGCATAAAGCCCAAAAATCCATACCCTGCCAAAACAAGATAAATAAACAATAAAAATAATGGCGTAATAACAGCCAACCAGGTGTAAAGAATATATTTTTTTAATTTATCGGGTTTAGCCACTTGATATTTATTTTAAGTAGTATAAAAATAAGAAGCGCCGTTTGAAATCAAACGGCGCTTCAAAAAAAAATTGAGCAATTATTTGTTTATAATTAATCGCTGTGTTGTAACCTCACCTGAATTTTTATTAGTTGACTTAACTAAATATACTCCCGAATTTTCGGAAATTGTAACCGAAGTTAAACCGGCTTCTAGATCAGCTGCATAAACTTCTCTACCCATAACGTCATACACATTTACTAAAGAATTTTCTTTAGTTAAGATTCTAAAGCTCCCATTATTGGGATTTGGGAATAATTGAACCAACTCCTGATTAAGAGAAGTCTTATTGATACCAAGTGGATTTAAAACAGTGTGCGTTACATTAGTAACAACAGCGTTATAATAATCATAGCTTATAGAGACAATAGGAAAACCTTCGCCATTTGCCCAAAAATCATAAGTATAAGAAGTGTCAAAAGTTTGTTGAAGAGGTGTCCAACCTAAAAATGCAATTTTACCTTCTGTATCATTGGTATCTAATGAGATGGTTTCAATTCTTAATACATTCTTAGTACCATCAATTGCTTGAAGTGATCCATCTGCATCCGGTGTAATTAAACGTTTACCATGAAGTATCAAACGAACTGAATCTAATTGAGCTTGTCCAACTTCAGCACCTGAGAGCTGTATTTTAAATCTATAATAAGAAGTAGTAGTACCGCTACCAACCGATGCAGGGAATGCTGCTATCATTTGAGAAGGGTTAATCTTAATTACTAGATCGTTAGTGCCAAAAGGATTTTGTAATGTAGCTCCAATAGCCCTTACACTCGTTGATGTAGCGTTTAAATAAGTGTAAGTTAAATTTCCGTTTGCCTGAGTTTGAAAACAGTGAGTAGCATTAGGAAAAGAAGCAGAATTAGGGGCGGTAGAGGGATTTAAAAAAGTAAGCGTGTCTACATTGTGAATATTTAACGCCGTAAAATCCCATGTTTGACCACTTCCGGGACCTGTTACGGTTATAGAGGATGCCGGTAGAGTATCTTGAGCCTGATATTTACTGGTTCCGATTGTAGATCCAACATCAGAACTCGTAATTGTGGTTTGCGCCTGTGCAAACAAACCAAATGAAATTAAAGAAATTGCAGAAAGTAAAGTTTTTTTCATTTTTGCTTTTTTATGATTAAGGGTTAAATTTACAAAAGTCAGTTAAATACTACAATAGCCTTTTCAGGCATTTTAATTCTATAAATTAAATAAAAATAAGAAGCAATTAGGCAAAAACCTGAAGATCATATAGCTTCTTGTATTGACCACCTTTACCCAAAAGCTCCTGATGAGTTCCTCTTTCTATAATTCTCCCTTCAGCCAAAACCAATATCTCATCAGCATGTTGAATAGTAGACAAGCGATGAGCAATTACCAGTGTTGTTCGGTTTTTCATTAAATTAAATAATGCATCCTGAACCAGTTTCTCTGACTCAGTGTCTAATGCAGAAGTAGCTTCATCTAAAATTAAGATTGGAGGATTTTTAAGCACAGCCCTTGCGATACTTAGGCGTTGGCGCTGGCCACCGGACAATTTATTACCTCTATCGCCAATATTGGTTTGATAACCGCTTTCGAGTTGCAAAATAAAATCATGTGCATTGGCTACTTTTGCTGCATCTGTAATTTTCTCGAAAGAAGTTTCGGCATTAGCAAAAGCAATGTTTGCCGCCACAGTATCGTTAAATAAGATAGATTCCTGAGTTACTATACCCATTAAATCTCGGAGATCCTTTACCAATATATCTTTAATATTTACACCATCAATTAACACTTCCCCCACCTGCAAATCGTAAAAACGAGGTAACAGATCAGCTAAAGTTGATTTTCCTGAACCCGATTGACCAACTAAAGCAATGGTTTTTCCTTTTCTTAATTCAAACGAAATATTAGATAATACTTCTTTATCATTGTAGGCAAAAGAAATGTTTTTATACTCGATACTACTATTAAACCCATTTAGTTTTATTGGTTTCTCCGGATCCTTTATATTATTTTCTGCTTCTAAAATTTTAGCAATACGCTCTGCCGAAGCTATTCCTTTTTGAGCATTGTAATAAGCATTTGAAAATGATTTTGCAGGATCAATAATTTGAGAGAAAACGGCAATATAAGTAATGAATACAGATGGAGAGAGACTGCCATCGTTTATTACCAAATGACCACCATAAAGCATTATAATAACTAAAGAGGCAACCCCAAGGGTTTCAGATAAAGGAGAGGATAAATCGGCCTTACGATAAATAGTAATCATAATTTTATTATATCGCTCATTAAGTGAGTGAAACTTTTCTTTCATAAAAGCTTCTGCATTAAACCCTTTAATAATTCTTAATCCACTTAATGTTTCTTCAATAATACTAATTAACCCCCCTAAATGTTCTTTACTTATGCCCGAGTTTCCTCTTAATGTTTTACCTATTCGGCCTAAAATTAAACCTGTTAATGGCAACAATATAAACACGAAGAGCGTTAGTTTAAAGCTCATGTAAAATAATGTAATCAGAAAAAATAATACTGCAACCGGTTCTCTAAAAACTGCTTCCAAACTTTGCATAATAGCCCATTCTATCTCAGTAACATCGCTGCTCATTCGGGCAATAATATCGCCTTTACGTTCATCAGAATAAAAAGACAAAGGAAGATCGAGTACTTTGTTATACATTTTATTACGAATATCTTTTACCACACCATTTCTAATTGGAGCCATAAAAAACTGCCCTAAAAAGCGAAAAAGATTCTTAAGTAAGATCATCATCATTACCAAGCCGCAAATAAAAACCAAGGCTTTCATTTTACCCTGCTGTGCGATTAGATTGGCAACATAAAGGTTAAAATCGTGTATTAAACCATTAATAAAACCGTTGGAAGAGCCTTTGCTTATTAATTTAAAGTCGTTGGATTCGCCTTGAAAAAATAAAACATTAAGGAAGGGCGCTACCAATGTAAGGGAAAATAGGGAAAAGAAAATACCCAGAATATTAAACAACACATTTAATACAGCATAATTCCAGTAATGCTTAATAAAAGACAATATGTATATAAAGCGTTTCAAGTGGATGCAAGATAACTATTGTTTACCCCAAATAAAAACATCTCTTGGAAATTTTGGCCGGTAATTATCTTTCCAGATAAAGTTCTCGAGAAAATAATCCTCAGGCCGTGCATCTTTTAAAGGATAGAGGGTGGCGTCAGGATCTTTAATAAAAGAAATCTTTTCTACTTTATTTTTCTCTCCAATACTTATAACAAGATGTTTAGATTCGGCTTTATTTAAGCCAATATAGTCTTTCCCTTTGTTTTCTTCGGGAAAATATACCGTTTCGCCATTTTCTGTTACTTCTATTTTTCTTAGTTCATTATTAATAAAATAGCCGTTCATGTTTAAACCTTTAATTTGATTGAATTTATTAGTATCCAGTTCAGCTATAATAAATGATGCATTTCTTAATTTAAGTTCTTTAAACTGACCTTTTTGCATAGTAATAAAAATGGTGTCGGCCAGGATCTGATTATCATCATTCCATAAAACTGGATTACGATACATAGTAATAACTGAATCTGAATAACCATAAATTAAACTATCAGCCATCCCTTGCATTTGTTCCATATAAAACTTAACACGGTGAAAGGCATAAAGAGTTTTGGTTTTTTTTACAGTGTCATTTACTGCTAATAAGGTATCGGCGTGCAGGTATAAAGTATCCTTATTTATAAATTGAGTAAGCAAAGCCTTTCCGGTAATAAAGGCCTTATTTTGTTTTTCATAAAATTCTCCATAGGTACCCTCAACTTTAATTTTTTGAGTAGTATCTATTAGCGTTACATTTTCTTTAGCAATGCTAATGGCTGTTTTTCGGTTGTAATACAAATGATCCCCTTTCAATCTTTTTTCCTTACTCTCGTAATAGGAGTTTTGATGAACTTCTGCAATATCGTGATTAGTATCGTACCAACCATCTTCTGCATACATATAATCTGCCTTACCTTTAATTTTGGTTGGACTCATAAAGAATGCGGTTTTACTTGAGGTGTTGTAGCGCAGTGTATCGCAATTCATCACGTACTTAGGATTGGTTAATACCACATTCTTTTTAAAAAAAAGATTCTTCTGATTTGCAAAATAGTAACCCAAATCACTTGTAAGAATATTTTCTTTATTGATAATTTTTGCCGGAGTATTATAATTGGCCAAATTTTTACCTGTATCGTAATACAACTCGCGGGTAGTTAAAATCATGTCGCCATCGGTTAACTTAACATTATTAGTTAGAACAGCCTGCTTTAAATTACCGTTGTATTTTAGCATGTCTCCCCAGGCATTTATACTATCGCCTTGTTTAATATGAACTCTGCCATAAGCATCCAACGAATTAATATCAGAATAAAAATAAGCGGAGTCGCAGTACATAAAAACATTGTCTTGCTTAAACACTACCTCACCCAGCAATCGTTTAGCCTTGTTTCCTACGTTCTCATCAAACTCGAACGTATTCGCATTAACAATTTCTATTTGTTTAGGCTTTTGAGCAAAAACAGAAGAACTAATTACCAATATCCAGCAAATTAAAGACATTGGTTTAAGATATAAATTCATTTTAGTATTTCTGTTTATTTAGTTTTCAATAGAATTAAGAAGATTTTTCAAGTGTTTTTTTCAAGTATTTATTAATCTTCATTAATTTTTGTAATTACCCAAGCAAAAATTAGTTAAGGCAAGGTATTGAAACTATCTTATAATGGTTTGTGACCGGTCTGGACCCACAGAAAGTATTGTAATGGGAACGTTTAATTCCTTTTCGAGAAAGGCCACATAAGCTTTTAGCTCATCCGGACAGTCATTGTAATTTTTAACCTGAGTTAAGTCTTTTTTCCAACCTTTTAGATCGGTATAAATTGGACTAACGAATTCCGGATGTATATCGTAGGGTAGATAATCTATTTTCTCATTATTATGTATATAGTGAGTACAGACTTTAATAGTATCAAAATCGCTTAAAACATCTGCTTTCATCATAATCAACTGAGTTACCCCATTAATATTTATGGCATATTTTAAAGCAGGTAAATCTATCCATCCACATCTGCGGGCTCTGCCGGTTGTGCTACCAAACTCATTTCCGTTTTTACGCATTAATTCACCATCGGCATTATCCTGTTCGGTAGGAAACGGGCCACTGCCCACGCGAGTTGCATAAGCCTTAAAAATACCAAACACTTCTCCAATTTTGTTAGGAGCAATTCCCAGTCCGGTACAAGCACCAGCAGCCATTGTGTTACTAGAAGTTACAAAAGGATATGTGCCAAAATCAACATCCAGCAAAGAACCCTGTGCTCCTTCGGCCAAAATTCGCTTAGAATTTTGCATAGATAAATGCAGGTAGTGCTCACTATCAACAAAATCGAGAGACTTAAGAAGATCAATACCCTCGAAAAAAGCTGGCTCTAATTCACTTAGATTGTATTCGGTAAAGTTATAAAATGCCAGTAATTGTTTATGTTTTTCAACTAAGGCATTGTACTTTTCTTTAAAGCTTGGTGTAATTATATCGCCCACCCTCAAACCGTTACGACCCGTTTTATCCATATAAGTTGGTCCTATTCCTTTGAGAGTACTTCCTATTTTAGCCTTTCCCTTTGCGGCTTCAGAAGCCTGATCAATTAAACGATGCGTTGGCAATATAAGGTGGGCTTTTTTAGAAATTTTTAGGGCAGCGCTGGTATTAACATTATGTTTCTTAAGCCCTTCAATTTCTTTCTTAAGAATAACTGGATCTATTACAACTCCATTACCAATAATATTTATTTTGTTGGGATGAAAAATTCCGGATGGGATGGTATGTAAAACATGTTTAATACCATTGAACTCAAGCGTATGACCGGCATTGGGTCCACCCTGGAAACGAGCAATTATATCATATTTAGGGGTAAACACATCCACTATTTTCCCTTTACCTTCGTCGCCCCATTGCAGGCCTAATAAAACATCAACTTTGTTTGTCATATTTATTTAATACATTTTTATTTCTTGTTTTCACACAATCCATCGGTACACAGTTTTTGACACTTTGCAAAAAAATTAAGTGAATGATGAACCACTTTAAATCCCAATATATTTTCGGTACTCTGCTGAATTTGCTGAATTCGGGGATCACAAAATTCAAATACTTTTTCGCAATCGAGGCAAATTAAATGATCGTGTTGCTTGTATTTATAAGACTTTTCGAACTGTGCCTGATTTTTCCCAAACTGATGTTTAATTACCAAATCACAATCGAGTAACAACTCAATGGTATTGTACAAAGTGGCTCTGCTCACTCTGTACTTTTTATTCTTCATTTGGATATACAAACTTTCGATATCAAAATGACCTGTATTGGTATAAATTTCTTCGAGTATAGCAAAACGTTCGGGGGTTTTACGGTGCTGATGTTTCTCCAGATATTCTGTAAAAATCTGCTTAACCACTTCTTTTGTTTCAACGGCCGTATTACTCATTAGTTATTATCAATTCGGGTTACGTTAAGAACACCACTAACTTTTTTCAATTTGTCGCACAAATTATCTAAATGAGCCGTATCGTGAACAAATACCATAATATTTCCTTCAAAAACACCATCATTACTGTCAAAAGATATAGAACGCATATTAACATTAAGTTCCTCCGATATTATTTTAGTTATATTGTTTACTAATCCAACATCATCTATACCCGTAAGTTTTATACCCGCAAGAAATGCGATCATCTTTTGGTTTGTCCACTTAGCCTTAACGATTCTATAAGCATAATTAGACATCAATTGAATGGCATTAGGACAATTTGTACGATGAATTTTAATTCCCTCGTTAACTGTTATAAAGCCAAATACATCGTCGCCGGGGATTGGAGTGCAACAAGGAGATAATTTATACTCAATATTATTTATTCCTTCGCCGATAACCAACTGACCTGCCCCACCCCTGATATCTTTTACAATTTGCTCTAAGGAATTTTTATCGGGCTTTGGTAGCGATTTATGCTCGAGGTTTCCTTTTTCAACAATAAAGTCGTTAAAGTTTTTAATTTTTACACGACCAATAGCCACCTGATAGAATAATTCCAACGAGTTGGGTAAACTAAAATGCTCAATTAATTTTTGAATATTTTTATCGGATATATTTATTTTGGAGTGACTTAACTTTCGTTCAATTATAGCCCTGCCATCTTCTGCAACACGCTTTTTATCTTCTTTTAATAAATGTTTAATAGCCGACTTTGCTTTAGCTGTAGTTACATATTGTAACCAATCTTCTTTAGGCGATTGTTTAGAAGAAGTAAGAATCTCTACCTGATCGCCACTTTTTAATTTATGACTTAACGGCACCAACCGGTTATTTACTTTTGCACCAATACAGCGGGAACCAATTTGAGAATGCACCTCGAAAGCAAAATCGAGAGCAGTGCTATTTAAAGGTAAAGTTTTAAGTTCGCCTTTTGGAGTAAATAAAAATATTTCTTCCGAAAATAAATTTAATTTAAAATCATCAATAAAATCAATCGCATTGGCATCATTACTTTCCAGCATTTCACGGATTTTAGTGAGCCAATCGTCTAATTTGTTTTCGTTATTTACTCCGTCTTTATTGTCTTTATATTTCCAGTGAGCGGCATAACCTTTTTCAGCTATTTCGTCCATTCTACTCGATCTGATTTGTACTTCTACCCACTTACCTAGCGGCCCCATAACGGTAGTATGCAAAGACTCGTAACCGTTTCCTTTCGGAATGGAAATCCAATCTCTTAAACGATCGGGGTTTGGGCGATAAAAGTCGGTAACCGACGAATAAGCCTTCCAGCACATTTCTTTCTCTTTATCTGTATCGCAATCAATAATAATACGAATAGCAAAAATATCATACACTTCTTCAAAAGGTACATTTTGCTTTTTCATTTTATTATAAATAGAATGAATAGATTTTACACGTCCTTTTAATTTATAGGTAAAGCCTGCTTCGTTTAAAGCATTTAAAATAGGTTCGTTAAATTGTGCAATATATTTATTACGCTCCTTTTCGCTATCCTTAAGTTTTTGAACGATATGGCTGTATATTTCAGGTTCAGTATATTTGAGAGATAAATCTTCTAATTCAGTTTTAATAGCGTATAAGCCCAAACGATGAGCAAGAGGTGCGTATAGAAATAAGGTTTCGGAAGCAATTTTTAATTGCTTATCGCGAGCCATGCTCTCCAATGTTCGCATGTTATGCAAACGATCGGCCAGTTTAATTAATATAACCCTAACATCATCTGATAAGGTCAACAGCATTTTTCTGAAATTTTCGGCTTGTATGGAGGTGGTCTGATCGAAAACACCACTCATTTTAGTAAGCCCATCAATAATTTTAGTCACTTTCGGACCAAACATTCTATCAATGTCTTCCAGTGTTATTTCGGTGTCTTCAACAACATCATGCAACAGTCCGCATATAACCGAAGTAGCTCCCAAACCAATTTCGCTAACAGCAATGTGAGCAACTGCAATAGGGTGATAAATATAGGGCTCGCCCGATTTACGACGCATGTGTTTATGCGAATCAACAGCTAAATCAAAAGCCTTACGAATTCTTTTCTTATCATCGGGTGTTAAACTACGACGACAATCTTTAATTAAACTTTTGTAGCGTTTAACTATTTCTTTATTTTCCGCTTCTATATCAATCTTAGCTTGCATAAATTACAAAGCAGGTAACACTTTATTTATAACATTTCCGAAACCAATACGAACACCGTCTTTTTCGCCGTATCCTTTTATAATTACAGAATCATGATCATTTATAAACTTACGTTCACTTCCATCTTTCATACTAACAGGCTTAGTACCTCGCCAGGTAATCTCCAGCATAGAGCCAAAGCTATCTTCGGTATTACCGCTTATGGTACCACTGGCCATAACATCTCCAACATTTAAATTACAACCATTAACAGTATGGTGGGCCAATTGCTGAACCATATTCCAATACATATACTTATAATTACTTTTGCAAACTATTGTTTCAGCTGAATTTTCCGGTTGAATAGAGACCTCCAGATTGATATCCAGATTATGATTCCCTTCAAATTTTAAATATGGCAATACATCCGGTATTTGCTTTTCGCCTTCAACCCTAAAAGGCTCCAGTGCTTCGAGTGTAACAACCCAGGGGCTTACCGAAGAAAAAAAGTTTTTACCTAAGAATGGGCCCAATGGAACATATTCCCAGGCCTGAATATCACGTGCGCTCCAATCGTTAAACAAAACAAAACCAAAAATATAATCGGCCGCATCTTTAGTAGAAACTGCCTGACCCAATGGGCTTTGTTTACCCACCACAAATCCAACTTCAAGTTCAAAATCTAACTGAACAGATGGGCCATATAACGGAGCAGGATCATTCGGGCCTTTTCGTTGCCCTTTAGGGCGATGAAAATTACTACCCGAAACGGTTATGGAAGAAGCCCTACCATGGTAACCCACCGGTATATGTAACCAATTAGGTAAAAGCGCATTCTCCGGATCGCGAAACATCATACCTACATTGGTAGCATGTTGTCTGCTCGAATAAAAATCAGTATAATCTCCTACTTTTACGGGCAATAAATTAAAAACTAAGGCCGCATCTATCAAACATTTTTCTTTTAAATCAAGGTTATGGCTAATCTCCTGATTGCCCTCAGAAAAAAGCACCATTAAACGTTCCCGTACTTTATTGGTAGTGGATTTACCCAAAGAGATAAACGAATTTAAGGCGTCCGTTAGGAAAGGATTCTCGCTTAAAATACCTTTAAATAGGCCGGCATCGTATAGTGGTGACAATAAAACAATCGTATTTCCAATAATTGTAGCTACTTGCGGACTCAAACTTTTATTAGCCACAATACCAAAAGGAATGTTCTGTATAGGAAAATCAGATTTAGAATCCACCTCAATCCAGGATTTAAGGTTTTTAATATCTGAAAAATTAATCATAGAGATAGGGTTTTAGGATTGCAAATTTAGCCATAAAATTGAGGAATAAGTTAAATAATTTAACATAAAAAGCATTGATTTTCCTATCTTAGCATTTTTCCATAATTTTACAATGAATATCAGATGGATTTTATTTTTGCTGTTTATAAACGCATTTGCGTATGCACAGCCTGTTTTAGTTTCAGAGAATTTTACAACTCCCGATAGTTTAATAGGAAATGGCACACCTGCATGGAGTGCAGACTTTAGCTTAAAAAAATCTTTACCCAATGCATACCGTGGCGTGGTGGGTAACGCTTCCAACACCAAAGTAACCAGTATCGCTTTTACCACGGTAGGCCTAACAAATTTAAAATTAAGCTTTAACCATATTTGTAAAATTCAAATATTTGACACGGCTCGTGTAGAATTTTCTATAGACAGCGGCTTAACATGGACAACGCTCCCCTCGTCTTCCTATACTGGAGCATCCAGTTCATATGCAAGCGACAAACGATTTGCTTCCAATTCATATACCAACTGGCTTCCTAACGATAATCAGGCCCAGCCCAATGCCAGCTGGTGGAAACAAGAAACATTTAATTTATCCAATGTTGCGATTGGGCATCCCTATGTAAGAATCCGCTTTTTGTTAAAAGATGGAACTGCATTCCCTGGATCTAATGGAAACTATGGATGGGTAATAGATGATGTGAGAATTACCGGAGCCAGTTCCGAAATTAATCCTCCGCTTATTACGTTCACCAATCCGGTTTACGAAAATTATATTTTTAATAACAATGGACCTTTTAGCATTTCCACCAACATTACGGATGCCTCAGGTATTCAAACGGCTAAGTTATGGTATAAAGTAAATAGCGGTGTATTTACCAGTGTAAATATGAATAGTGCCGGAGCTAATTTATGGCAAGGCAACATTCCCGCAGTTAATACCGGCGATACAGTTAACTATTATGTTGTAGCCATCGATAATTCTGTTGTTAATAACACCGGACGTGCACCCGCAAACAGTTATAAACAATTTATAACGGTTCAAACATCTGCCGGAGGCCTATATAATGCTCCTTTTTTAGATAATTTTGAAAGCAGTTTAGGCTGGACTGCAAACCCCACCGTTGCAAGTAGTTCGGTAACAGCATGGGAATATGGAAAACCCAATTATAATGTCACTAATTCAAGCTATTCCGGTATAAATTGCTGGGATATAAACAGAAGTTTACCCTATACCAACAACGCATTTGCCGTTCTTACAAGTCCACCTTTTGATTTCAGTAATTTGTACAATGCACAACTTAGCTTTTATTTAAATTACAAAACATTTGATGCAAAAGATGGTCTTAGAGTTGAATTTTCTAAAGACAATGGAATAACCTGGGAAATTTTGGGAGAAAATGGTGAGCCTCTATGGTATAATACTGCAATTGTTGGTAATACAAACTTACCGGGCTTTACCGGAAACTCTAATGGCTGGAAGTATTTTAAACACGAATTGAGTGATCTTAATTTATACAGTACCAATTTTGTTCGGTTTAGATTTGTGTTTACATCCGACGGCGCATCAGTTAGTGCCGGTTTTAGCATGGATGATTTTGGGATAACATACGATTTAAATGCCGACTTAAAATTGGATACTATTGTTAGTCCGTATTATGTTTGTTCGGGTATTGGATCCAATTCGGTGAAAGCCATCATCCAGAATAATGGAACCAAACCGGTTAAAGATTCTGTTGAGATTGCTTACCGAATGGATAACAATCCGGCTGTTGTTGAAAAATTCAGTTTAAACTTAAGTGCTGGACAATCCAGCCTTGTTGAATTTCAAACACCACTCGTTATTCCTTCTGGCAATCATCAATTTAGAGTTTACAGTCTTTATGAGCCAGATACCATATATACTAACGATCAGGCAGAAATTACATTTGCAGGCAAACCACTGGCAGCAATATCTTATCAGAATGGATTTGAAAACCCAAACAATATAAATGATTTCTGCATAAACAACGGTTCCAATGCGCAAACCGTTATATCAACAAATCTGGCAATTAACGGAAACAAAAGTTTGTTAATGGAAGCAGTAAATACTAAAAGCTGGGACAATCCTATCCCCGACACACTCGACTTCAGTAGCGATTATATTTGGAATGAAACTGTTAATAATAATAACTTTAGTTCCGCACGACTATTTGTTGAATCCAAAAAATACAACAAGCTTTATTTACAATTTAAACTTAAACAAATAGCACTTAATAATCCTAATGAAACTTTTTTCAGACTTACTATTAACGGTCAGCAAGTTGGTGCTATATGCCAACCAGATAGCGATGGAACATCATCCTATTCTTTTTTATATAACTTAAAGAATTTCTTACCTAATAATTTTATAACCATTGAATTTCAGTCGAAAACAAAAGGCTCACTAAATAACGACGGTACAGGTAATATTATAGATGACATCTGGATTTATGGCATAGACTCTACACTAAGTCCGGGATCCGGCCCCAATGCCCCGGGTAATACAGATCTTACAGTCTCCAAAACTAACGTAAATACATCAAACTGGCCTACAGAAGGAGAAAGTGCTACAGTTAAAGTTGATTTAAAGAATGTTGGCAGTTCTGCAATAGATATTATTGTTGCAAAGTATTTATTAAATGGTATTAAAATAGATTCATTTGCTACCTTCAATCAAATAAAAGCAGATTCACTAAAATCATTCTCTTTTAATATGCCTTTTAACTTAGTAAAGGGTAAAAATAAAATAAGTGTTATTACAAATGTAAGTGGAGACCTTAATAAATTTAATGATACTGCATTTTATGAGGTATATGCATCGGCATATTACGGAATACCATACCTAAATAGTTTCGATTCAACAGAAGGTGACTTTTACAACAGATCTATAGCCAGTACACAATGGCAATGGGGCGAACCCAATTTTGGATACACTGATTCGGCTCGTTCGGGAACAAAAGCATGGGATATTGAACTTGATAAGGCCTATAGCAACAAGGCAAAAGCATACCTCTACTCGCCAATATTTAACTTTTCAGGAAGTAAAAACACAACACTTTCCTTCTATCAAAACAGAAAGATTGAACCCAATATTGATGCACTGCATATGGAATACAGCACAAACGGACAGACATGGCAACTATTGGGAGTAAAAGGGGATCCAAAAGCTGCAAACTGGTATACACTGGATTCGGTTGCAGCCACACAAATAGATGGATGGAGCGGACAAACCGAACGCTTTATTAAGTGCAGTATCCGGATGCCCGAATTAAATAATTTGGGCAAAGTTCAATATAGATATGTATTTAGCTCTAACGACTCTATAACTTCAGATGGAGTAACGATTGACGACTTTTCTGTATTTACTCCCAAAGCCATTGATGTAGGGGTGAGCAGAATATTTACTCCAATAAATAGCGTTATCGACCCCAGTAAGGCTTACCTAAAAGTTCAACTTCGTAATTATGGACAGGATACCATTTATTCTGTACCGGTAAGTTATAAAATAAACGGTGGCCAAACTACTGTTGAGACCTGGACAGGAACCCTTTTACCCTTTTCCATTAGTAATCATACTTTTATTTCTCCTTATAATCTGCCGGGAGGAGATTATGAAATATGCGCTTTAAGCGCCTTAAGCGGCGATCAGGACAGAGGCAACGACACCTTGTGCAGTCTGTTTTATGGAGTTCCTGTTCTGGAGCCTATCCACATTAACAACTTCGAAGATACGACAAAAGTAAATTGGATTACAAACACTAACATTTGGGAATTTGGTACGCCTAGCTCAAACAACGCAGTAATTAATGCCGCTTACAGTGGAACCAACTGCTGGAAGACTAAATTATCAGGTAATTATCCGTCAAATAGTACAGATTATCTATACACCCCTTATTTTAACTTATCGTGTTCCGATAGTGTTATCTTATCGTTTATGCACAGTTTTGATACAGAGCAAAATATAGACGGAGGCAGAATTGAATACACCCTAAATAGTGGAATTAATTGGGAAGTTTTAGATACAACTGCCTCGGGCAATTGGTATAATACTAATAACATCAGCACCATGGGAACCAAAGGCTGGAGCGGAAACTCTAATGGCTGGAAACAAGTGTTTGTAACATTAAAAAGATTTGAACGCAAATCGGCACTAATACGTTTTAGATTCAGATTTTCGAGCAATGCTTCCAATAACAAAAACGGTTGGGCAATTGATGATTTTAAGGTGAGTGCTAAGGAAGTATATAATATTGCTTTGAGTGATTATGATTTTAAAAATAAACTAAATTATACAGGCAATTCCGTATCGTTTGCACTTACCGGCAAATCGTTAGCACCTATGAAAGTTGACACCCTGTACTTGAATTACTCAGTAGATGGTGGAACTGTTAATGAAACTTATGTACTCAACCCTGAACTTGGTTGCAACCAAAATTTCAGTTATAATTTTGCTACTCCATACACAGCAGTTACTGGTAATCATCAGGTTTTAATTTGGTCGAGTTTGCCTGATAATAATCCGGATAATGATCTTACAAATGATACATTAAAATTTACATTCACCACTAAAAACAATGGCGAGATTATCGATTTAATTCCATTTAGTTCATCTTACTGCAACAGTTTTGAACAAGGCAACATTGGATGGCTTATTGCTGATGCATTCAACTTCAATACTAATTTATCCTTTGCCTGGATAAATGGGACACCAAATAAAACTGAAATTAGCGGTGCAAAAAGCGGTGCAAAATGTATGACAACCGGAATATCGGGGAATTACAACAACAACCTGAATATTTCCCTAATAAGTCCGTCGTTTGTATTAGACACCAATCTTTGTTACTCCATTAGTTTTTGGCACAATTACAATATGGAACAACTTTACGACGGCGGAACATTTGAAATTTCCACTGATAATGGGCAAAATTGGAGTATACCGGGTAATGTATTTGAAGAGAATTGGATGAATGCACCCAGAATTAGTTCATACGAAAATAAACCAGGCTGGACCGGTAATTCAAACGGATGGATATATGCTTATCATAAATTAAAACCAAGCAGCGCCAGCCCCATTAATTTTCGTTTTACCTTAAACAGCAATAATAGTAATACATTTGAAGGCTGGGCCATTGATGATTTTTGCATAGAAAAATTAAACAGCTGTACCGTTGGATTAAATGAGAACAGCACCGAAGAACTTGCAATTAAGGTTTTCCCTAATCCAACGTCAAATAAATGCTACCTTGTTTTTAATTCGATAAGAAACAATGAAACTGCTGTATTAGAAGTATTTGATTTATTAGGCAAGAAAATACTTCCAACACAATTTCTAAAAATGGATGCCGGAATACAAACCCTCGAAATTAATTTAAACAATAGCAATTCCGGCATATATCATTATGTAATGATAGCTAATGGCAAAACCTTTAGCGGAAGAATAATTAAAGAGTAAACTTTATATAATGTTATTTGTTTAAACTTTGTGAGAAATAAAAAAGTAATTATAATAGGTGCAGGGGTGGCTGGTTTAGCCACCTCTGCACGTTTAGCGGCAAGGGGATTTGAAGTTGAAGTGTATGAAAGAGCCGACAAACCAGGAGGCAAACTAAATGCATTTACTTTAAATGGATATCGATTTGATGCCGGCCCCTCTTTATTTACGATGCCACAATTTGTTGAAGAATTGCTAAAATTAAATCCTACCAAAAATTATCATTTTAACTATAGCCGCTTAAATATCCTTTGCAACTATTTTTATTCAAACGGTATTCGATTTAATGCACCCTCTCAAAAAGAGGAATTTATAAAAAAAGCCTCTGCCATTTTTAAGGAGGATCCAAATATTCTTGAAGAAGTCTTGAATCACAGCCAGTTTATTTACAAGCATACGCATAAGATTTTTATTGAAAACAGTCTTCATGAAATTTCCACTTATTTAAAGAAAGGAATTTTAAGCTCTATATTAGCGCTCCCTCGTATAGGCACACAAGAATCTATGCATGCATACTATAAAAGAAAATTAAGAAGCAAAGAACTTATCCAATATTTTAATCGTTATGCTACATACAACGGTTCAAATCCATATAAGGCACCCGCTACATTGCATGTTATTCCTCATATTGAGCATGGTTTTGGAGCATATTTACCCCAAAACGGAATGAGGCAAATTGCAGATACCCTGTTTGAATTAGCTAAAGACCTTGGGGTTAAGTTTATGTTTAATCAAACTGTTGAAGAAATTATAGTGGAAGGAAAACAAATAAGGGGTGTTCAAATTAACCATAAAATTCATGAAGCCGATTTTGTTGTCAGTAATTCGGATGTTTACTATACATATAGAAATTTATTACCGCGAATTAAGGCTCCCGAAAAAATACTAAATCAGGAAAAATCATCTTCTGCACTTATTTTTTATTGGGGAATCAAAAAAGAATTTAAAGAATTAGATGTGCACAATATTTTTTTTAGCAAAGACTATGAAAAAGAATTTAATCACATTTTCTCTCAAAAAAATATTTCGGACGACCCAACCGTATATGTTCATATTACCTCTAAACTGATTAAGCAAGATGCACCAAAAGGTTCGGAGAACTGGTTTGTAATGATAAATGTTCCGGCTAATTATGGTCAAGATTGGCCTATGCTAATTAAAGAGGCCAGAAATAACATCATTAAAAAAATAAATACCGCCCTATCTATTCAAATAGAGGATTATATAGAATGTGAAAACGTATTGGATCCGGTTAAAATTGATCAAAATACTTCTTCTCACTTGGGCTCTCTATATGGGTATAGCTCTAATAGTAAATTATCGGCATTTTTTAGGCATTCAAATTTTCATAGTTCAATAAAAGGATTGTACTTTTGCGGGGGCAGCGTTCATCCGGGCGGTGGAATTCCGATGTGTTTAATGAGTGCCAAAATAATAGATCAAAAACTTAATACATGAGCACCAATACTTTTCTTTTAAAACACCTTACGATAGAAAAATTAAGTTTATTTTTTATCCTGATACTCTTTTTTGTTGGCTTTTATGGCTTATCGTTTTCCGATTTAAACTATTTTGCCAGCTTAACGCCTGTGGTACTTGCCTTTGGAGGTTTTTTAGTGATCTTAAATTCGGGTAAAGATTTAAAACGTATTTTTTATTTATTGCTCATTTTTACAGTGGGTTATTTAATAGAAGTAGTTGGAGTAAAAACAGGAATGATCTTTGGCTGGTATAAATATGGCAACCATTTAGGCCCTAAATTTATGGATGTACCTATATTAATGGGCATCAATTGGTTAAGTCTTTTATACGGTGCCGGTATGCTAAGTTTCTTGATTTCCAGAAAAATGTTTTGGCAGTGGTTTTGGGCTGCTTTTTTTATGATGCTTATTGATATTTTTATCGAGCCCCTGGCTTGCAAACTTGATTTTTGGTGCTGGAATAATGGAACCATGCCCCCACTTCAAAACTTCGGAGCCTGGTTTTTAATTAGTTTTATAATGGTAATACCGTTCCGCTTTTTAAAGCATGATGATGAAAGCCGTTTTGCAGCATTTTATTTCATTATTCAGCTTTTGTTTTTTGTTTTATTAAACATGACACTAACAAAATAAAATTTCGATTGTTATTATATCATGATGCTAAATATATTTATTACAATTATTACTTTTTGCGGCATGGAATTTATGGCCTGGTTTACCCATAAATTTGTAATGCATGGTTTTTTGTGGTATTTCCACAAAGATCATCATCAGGTTGAACCGGGTTTCTTTGAGAAGAACGATGTTTTTTTTCTAATTTACGCTGTTCCAAGCTGGCTGCTCATTATGTTTGGTATGATGAACGGAAACGATATAAGACTTTATATTGGTTTAGGTATACTATTTTACGGGATTGCTTATTTTTTAGTGCACGATGTTGTGATTCACAGAAGATTTAAATGGTTGGATAAGCTGGACAATAAATATGTTTGGGGAATTAGACGAGCTCATAAAATTCATCACAAGCATTTAGGCAAAGAACATGGTGAAAATTTCGGGATGCTTATCGTTCCTTTTAAATATTTTAAGAATAAATTTAACTCCGAATCGTGAAACAGTTCACTTACCTGTTTTTAGATCTATTTACTTTTTTAGGTCCTTTTGCTTTAAGTTTTGATAAAAAAGTAGCTTTCTATACTAAATTTAAATCCCTTTTTGTTTCTATTTTTATTACTGCCCTGCTATTTATTATTTGGGATATACTTTTTACTCAATCCGGAGTTTGGGGGTTTAACCCCGAATATTTAACCGGATTGTATTTATATAATCTACCCATAGAGGAAGTACTTTTCTTCGTAGTAGTTCCTTTTGCCTGCTTATTTATTTACGAGTGCTGTATTTCATACAAAATCAGTTTTTTTAAAGAACGTAGTGTAGAAAAATACTTTTACATCCTGGCTACCCTAATACTTATTATCGGATTAGTAAATTACAATAAATGGTACACTTTTGTAACGTTTTGCGGCTTTGCCATGTTCTTATTTTTGAGTATTAAAAGAATTGAAAATAAAAATGAATTTCTAAGCTCTTACATCATTAGTTTAATCCCATTTTTAATTGTTAACGGAGTTTTAACCTACCTGCCTGTAGTGTGGTATAATAACAACGAAAATTTAGGAATCAGGATAGTTTCTATACCGATAGAAGATACTATGTATGGTTTTTTTCTAATCTACCTAAACAAATTATGGATGGATTTAATGCAGAGAAAAAAAGGAATTGTTACCGCTCTTTAAAAATCAGTATAGGAATTAAATAATCTCGATTGGATTCCTACAAAAACTCCCTGAAAACTATACCGCTCATTTACACTGGTTTTAATACGGTAAATAACACCTGCATTAAAGCTAATATTTGCCTTGGGCCAGATATAATAAGAAGCTCTTAACATAACATGGGTGCGGTTGGATAGCAATCCCTGTGTGGTAAAGTTTCCAAAGTCGGATGGTCTAAGTGTATAGGAATTAAAAATATTTCCGCCATAATTCTTACCATCCATATCTTCTCCATATTGAATCAGATTTGCTTTTCCCTCCAACATCCATTGTTGGTATTGGTAGCGAATAATCCCAATTGCCTCTATACAATTGGCTCCTAAAGGATGGGCTAATGACTGATTTAAATGAGCGTAGTTTTGCGTTACAAGTGCATGAGAATATGTGTATGGTCTAATATAATTAGCTTCAGCTTGTAATCCAAGGCCTTTTAATTTAAACACATTAAACCACTTGTATCCTCCCTGAAATGCTTGTTTATTAGCCCACCAACCATTACGTTTTCTTATAAACGTAAGAAAAAATTCATCGATCATGATTTGTCCGTATAATTCATGATTTTGGGCTGGTTTAAATTTAAAATTAAATCCAATAAATGCATTATCAGCCGAACCTAAAGAATACTCAACAGGACGAAAGAAAACAACAGGATTAAAATAATTTACATCTGCCCTAATTGATCTGCCGCTTGTATCCCTATTTGCATAAATAATATTTTCAAAAAAAGCGAGTGTCCATCTTTTGGTTGGTTTAAAACTTAAATAATGCAATGCCATTAATTTATAATTCTTTTTATTTGATAAGAAATCATAGTTATTTAGCACACCCCATAAATTAAGATAATTAAATTTCCATGCACTGGTTAGTATTTTAAAATAAGGATACGGTGCTGTATTATCGGACAACAACATGCTGCGGTAACCATCACCAATAAAATGCTTTCCTTTTCCTAATTCGAATAAAAAATAATCACTTGCCTTGTAGTTTATGTAAAAATCCAGGTACGTATAAGCATAACCCAAAGATGTAGGCCTTGCTTCAGCTATACCCGGAACTACTTGCTGTTTTTTTATTAAAGAGTCAATCCAGGGAACATTAGCCTGATTACCTTGCGCCAAATTAAATCCACCTGCAAGCCTCTGAGCGATACTTGCATTAAGTCCTAAACCATAAAAATAGGACGGGTATGTTTTAATGGAATCATTACTAACAAAACCAGAAGCATTTAGTATTGGATAAACAGAAAATGAAGCAATCTTTTTTTCAATAATACGTTTAAAAAATCTTTGCTTTTCAGAACCCAGCAGGGATGATGAATTTATTGTAGATTTAAGAAAAGGTTTAATAGAAGTATGTGTATTAGACTCCCAATCAAGTTGTGATTCCAGTTGATAAATCAAATCAGGATTAAATGAATGTTTAACGTTTTGTGCACTTCCCCACAAAGGCAAAAACAACATGCTCAGATATAAAAATTTACTCATTACTTAAGCAGAAACAAGTTCTTCTTTTTCTCTCAGAAAAAAGGGGATTTGAGCGATAAGAATGGTAAAAGCACCCACTATAACAAATACTAAAGTGGAATCGAGATCGGATAATAATACCGTAAGTGCAATTACCGAAAAGCTGGCTGCATATAGAACAACCGAGGTAAAAGCATGGTTTAAACCTACTTTTAGCAAGCGGTGATGAATGTGTTTTTTATCTGCAGAAAAAGGGGAGCGTCCTTTAAGTGCACGGTAAATAAAAACCCTTAAGGTATCATAAAGAGGATAAACTAATGCAGCAATTGCTAATAACGGTCGGCTTACATTAACCAGATATTCTGGAAGAGAGCTAACATCCTGCTCAACCATTTTTATAGCGAGAACAGATAAGACCAATCCAATTGTTAACGAACCGGAATCGCCCATAAATATTTTTGCGGGAGAAAAATTAAAAAACAAATAGCCTGTTAAAGAACCGCATAAAGCAAAGGCTAAGGTAGCCATACTACCATCGCCGGCCAGATAAAACCAAGCGCCAAAAGTAAAAGAGGCAATCAATCCAACACCTGCCGCAAGTCCATCAATTCCGTCAATTAAATTAATGGAGTTAATAATTACAATTATGGTAAATAAAGAAAGGAAAACAGATGCCCATTCGGGTATTTGCTGTACGCCAAATAAACCATGTAAACCGGTAATTTTAATTCCTCCCATCAAAATTAGAATTAGTGCTACTAATATCTGAGCCATCAGCTTTTTAACAGGAGCTGTTCCTATAATATCATCTTTAATACCTACAAAAAAGAGGATTAACATTGCCACAACGAGGTATTTAAATTCATTAATTGTTGAATCGGGGTACCAAAGGGCATAAGCGAATAAGGAAGCCGCAAAAATGATGATGCCCCCAATAGTAGGAATTGCGCGATTGTGTGTTTTACGCTCAAAATCAGGCATATCAAACAAACGTTTTAAATATGCTACTTTAATTAAAGAGGGCGTAGCAAAGAGGGTTACAAAAGCCGAGGTTAAAAAAACAAGCGTCTGATACATTTAAAAATCGTGATACAGATTAAAGAGATTACTGGTAATTCCAATAAATCCAAACATGCTACTGGTTTTTGGAGCAAGCAATCCATCGAAATTACGCTGCTGAGCTTCTACAAAAATAGTAAGGTTTGTAGTATAATTAACTACATATCCTAGTCGTAAAGAAATGTAACGAAGATCGGTTTGCAGACCATTAATTCTTTTATAAACACCTGCATAGTAACCGTTATTAGCCGTTAAATCAGATAAGAATATATTACTTCCGGTATTTCCACCATTAATCGTATCAATTCCCTGAAACACCCTACTGTATTTAAACTGAATAATAAAATCTTTTTTAAGTCGGTAATTAACGAAGATTACATTCTCTTTAAAATTTGCACCCAAAGGATGTGCCATAGATTGATTATAATGAGCATAGTTCTGCCATGTTCTGGAGGCACTGTATGTATATGGCCTAACTCTATTTTGTTCAAACTGAACCACCAGATTTTTTAAAATAAAGGCATTATTTAATCTAAATCCCCATTGATAGGCATATTTATTTCGAATACTGTTATCCTTTTTATATGGATCGGTATCATCCATAGCTAACTGTCCGTAAACAATTAAATCATGAGTTAATCTCAAACGAGCTGTTAAACCCAACAACACATTATTGTTGTTATTTAAACCATATTTAACGCCGTTTAGTCCAATAACAGGATTTAAGATATTGTAGTCAAATGTATAAGCCCTGGCCGAATCGCGGGTATAAAACATGGTACTTTGGAAGAAACCCAATTGTATTCTTTTTTTAATTTGAAATTGAAGAAACTGAAAAGTAAAAGGTTTACGAGTAAACAAAGGCTCGGCCAATCCAGGATTCAAATTTCTTAAACCTCCTATTTCCTGAAGAGAAGCATAAGCAAAAATATATTGGAATCGTTTATAATGAATTTGTGTTTTAATGTAGGGATAATTAAATGCATTATCAGATAATAACAGTGAACGGTAGCCATCGCCAATAAAATTTTTTCCTTGTCCGGCCTGTATATTAATAAACTTGGTTAAATCAATACTTAATACCCCTGAAGCCATAGCATAATCATATCCGTTTACTTTAAACGTTTTATGACGGCCCATTCCGGGAGCTACATCGGTAACGGTAGCAAAGTCGCTCAGGTATTTAGGGAATAAAGACTGGCTTTCGTAAAAAGTGGAATAAAACGCAACGCGCTTACCCAATGCACCTTCAACAAATAGTCCTCTGGTATTAGTGTAATAAGTAGCAGTATCTGCATTAAAATCTTTGTATGCATACATATCAAAAACAGGATCGATAGCCAGGTAAAAATTTTCTTTTTTTACCTGAACAAAATGTTCCTGCTTAAATTTACGGGCTAACAGATTTTTACGTATTACCCTCTTTTGTGATTCAATTATTTGTTGTTGAAGAGTATCGTAACCAATTTGGTTAGCAATAATGGGCCGGGAGGTTGTAAAATTTACTACATGATAATTTTTTAACCTCTTCTCTATTTCGATAGTAGCAAATCTATTCTGCGGAAGCAGCAATGGCTGAGCCTTAACAAAAGTTACTAAAAATAAAAAGAAGATGACTACTAAATTTTTCATTAAATAAAAGTTATGCATTTATTTTTTGTAAAAATTCATTTTCATAAACACCTTTAATTCCTTCCTCCAATTCTATTTTATGTTTCCAACCCAATGCGTGCAATTTTTCTACACTCATTAATTTTCTTGGGGTCCCATCAGGTTTAGTAGTATCAAAAATTAATTCTCCCTCATATCCTACAATTTTTTTTACCAGCAGCGCCAGATCTTTAATGGTAATTTCTTTT
This sequence comes from Bacteroidia bacterium, assembly GCA_044238735.1. Classification (GTDB taxonomy): domain Bacteria; phylum Bacteroidota; class Bacteroidia; order UBA4408; family UBA4408; genus JBIICS01. The sequence continues at coordinate 9,509 of JBIICS010000007.1, read as the reverse complement.
CCCGAACCAATATTAACAAACTGTTTGTCGCTATAATGATTCATTAAATACAAGCAAGCCTGTGCCAAATCATCGGCATGTAAAAACTCACGTAACGGACTGCCTGTACCCCACACAAGCACTTGAGACACTTTATTTGCTTTTGCTTCATGAAATTTACGAATTAAGGCTGGTAAAACATGAGAATTATTTAAATCGTAATTATCATTAGGCCCATACAAATTTGTTGGCATAACCGAGATAAAATCACAACCATATTGATCGCGATATGCTTCACACATTTTTATTCCTGCTATTTTAGCAATAGCGTATGGTTCGTTGGTTTGTTCCAACAGTCCGGTAAGCAAATATTCTTCCTTTAAAGGCTGCGGAGCCATTTTGGGGTAAATACATGAGGAGCCCAGGAACATTAATTTTTTTACACCATTTAAATACGATTGGTGTATGATATTGTTTTGAATTTGCAAGTTATCGTAAAGAAACTCGGCTCTGTATGTATTATTAGCATGAATACCACCAACTTTAGCAGCTGCCAAAAAAACATAATCAGGTTTTTCCTGATTAAAGAAACCGGCTACTGCCTGTTGGTTTCTTAAATCTAACTCTTTGGATGTTTTTAAAATAAAATTAGAATAGCCTTCTTTAGTAAGAGCCCGGTGTAAAGCAGAACCCACCATGCCACGATGCCCTGCAATATAAATCTTTGCGTTCTTTTCCACTTTCTTTATTCGTTAGCCTGATACACTTTATGTCCGCCCTCTATCAAATACTTATCGCGCTTAAACAACTCAACATCTGCTTTAACCATTTCCTTGCATAATTCGCTTACCGTATATTGGGGTTCCCAGCCTAATTCATTTTTAGCTTTACTGTAATCACCAATTAATAAATCCACTTCGGCTGGTCTAAAATATTTTTCATCAACCTGAACCAAAACCTTTCCGTTAGCGTTGTTGGATCCTTTCTCATTTACACCCTCCCCTTTCCATTCTACATCAATTCCTACTTCGGCAAAAGACATGTTAATGAAATCACGTACCGATGTTTTTTTATTAGTAGATAATACATAATCGTCGGCTTTGTCTTGCTGCAACATCAGCCACATGCCGTATACATAATCCTTAGCGTGGCCCCAATCGCGCTCAGCATCCAAATTACCTATAAATAATTTATCCTGCATGCCTAAGGATATTTTAGCTACAGCACGAGTTATTTTTCGGGTTACAAAAGTTTCTCCACGCACAGGAGATTCGTGATTAAACAAGATACCATTACACGCATAGTAACCATATGCTTCGCGATAATTTTTGGTAATCCAAAATGCGTATAACTTAGCGACTCCATAAGGACTTCGCGGATAAAAAGGGGTTGTTTCTTTTTGAGGGATTTCCTGAACTAAACCATAAAGTTCGGAAGTAGAAGCCTGATAAAAACGGGTTTTATTACCTAAATTTAAAATACGAATTGCTTCCAATATTCTTAGCGCACCAATCGCATCGGCGTTAGCGGTATATTCAGGCGTTTCAAACGAAACCTTAACATGCGACTGAGCGGCCAAATTATAAATCTCATCCGGCTGCACTTCCTGTATAATTCTAATTAAATTAGTTGAGTCCGTTAAGTCACCGTAGTGTAGTTTAAATTTCACATCCTTTTCGTGCAAATCTTTATACAAATGATCAATACGATCAGTGTTAAATAAAGAACTTCTGCGTTTTACTCCATGAACCTCATAACCCTTACTTAAAAGTAATTCCGATAAATAGGCCCCATCCTGTCCGGTTACACCGGTAATTAATGCAACTTTTTTCATATTTTTAATAACCCCCTAATTTACAAAATATTAACGTTATCCAACATAATTTTTTCAGCTTCTTCAACACTCAAAAAACAAAAAACCGAGCACTTAAACCCTTGAAAATAGTACATTTGCATCCTAAATTATAAACAAAGTGAGCATCCATTTTAAACGCACCCTGGTTACAGCGGCATTACCTTATGCTAACGGACCTGTTCATATAGGCCATTTGGCCGGCTGTTATCTGCCTTCCGATATTTATGTTAGATATTTAAGGCTTTGCGGAAAAGATGTAAAATTTATTTGCGGCTCCGATGAACATGGAGTACCCATAACCATTAAAGCCAAAAAAGAAGGAATTACCCCTCAACAGGTGGTAGACAAATACCATAAAATTATGGGTGATGCATTTAAAGAGTTTGGAATTTCATTTGATATTTACTCCAGAACCTCCAGTAAAATTCATCAAGATACCGCCTCCGAATTCTTTAAAACTTTATATGAAAAAGGTTCATTTACCGAGCAGGTAACCGAACAATATTACGATGAAGAAGCTAAACAATTTTTAGCCGATCGTTATATAACAGGAACATGTCCTAAATGTGGAAATGAAAACGCATACGGTGATCAATGCGAAAAATGTGGCACCTCACTAAATCCAACCGATTTAATTAACCCGAAAAGCACCTTGTCGGGTTCAAAACCAATATTAAAACAAACCAAAAACTGGTTCTTGCCTTTAGATAAACTACAGCCAAAAATATCCAATTACCTGGAGCTGCATAAGGATTGGAAATCTAATGTATACGGGCAATGCAGAAGCTGGTTAGATGCCGGCGACGGACTTCAACCCAGAGCCATGACACGTGATTTAGACTGGGGTGTTCCGGTACCTGTTGAGGGTGCAGATGGAAAAGTATTGTATGTATGGTTTGACGCTCCTATTGGTTACATTAGCGCAACTAAAGAACTTTTACCGGATAATTGGAAAGATTATTGGATGGATAAAGAATCGCGCTTAATCCATTTTATTGGGAAAGATAATATCGTTTTCCATTGTATTATTTTTCCGGCTATGTTAATGGAGCACGGAGGCTTTATTGTAGCTGACAATGTTCCGGCAAACGAATTTTTAAATCTGGAAGGAGATAAAATATCTACTTCGCGGAACTGGGCTGTATGGCTACACGAATATCTTACAGATTTTAAAGATAAACAGGATGTATTGCGTTATACCCTTTGCGCTAATGCGCCCGAAAGTAAAGACAATGACTTTACCTGGAAAGACTTTCAAACGCGAAACAATAGTGAATTGGTGGCTATTTTAGGAAACTTTGTGAACAGAACTTTAGTACTCACACAAAAATATTACAATGGTATTGTACCCAAATCTGAAATTTATACTAAAGATGATTTAGCAGTGTTATCTGAAATTGAAAGGGCACCAGCGACTATAGCACAACCGTTAGAGCAATTTAAGTTTAGAGACGGTTTATCAGCTATGATGAACCTGGCACGGGTTGGTAATAAATACCTGGCCGATACAGAGCCCTGGAAACTAATTAAAACTGACGAGGAAAGAGTAAAAACCATATTAAATGTATCCTTACAAATATGTGCATCTTTAAGCATTGTAATGGAACCCTTTATGCCTTTTAGCGCTTCAAAACTTCGCCAAATGTTAAACTTTAAGGGCCTCGATTGGAAAAGTGCAGCTAAAACCAATCTATTATCTGATGGGCATCAATTAGGTGAAGCATTTTTACTTTTTGATAAAATTGAAGATGAAGCCATACAAAGTCAACTAAACAAATTGACTGATTCGAAGAAGAAAAATGAAATGGCCTCCCAAACAGTTTTACCTCAAAAAGACATTATAACGTTCGATGAGTTTACTAAGATGGATATACGTGTAGGAACTGTATTGGATGCTGTTAAAGTTCCGAAAGCAGATAAATTGTTACAACTAACTATTGATACCGGAATCGACAAAAGAACAGTTGTTTCCGGAATTGCTCAATTTTATAAACCCGAAGATATAATTGGTAAACAAGTAAGCATACTAGTTAATCTGGCTCCCCGAAAAATAAAAGGAATAGAATCGAAGGGAATGATATTAATGGCTGAAAATCTGCAAGGGGAATTAACTCTCGTTTCACCGGTAATTTCGGCAGATAATGGAAGTATTATCAAGTAATTATTTGTAAACATCACCCCCATGCAAACAAAACGAAACAAGCAAACCATTTAGGCATTTTATCTAGAACCTCACCGTGGTAATATACATGTATCATTTAAGGGAATTTTTAGCACCGCATTTGATTAATAAAAAAACCTCTGAATTATAAAGGTCAGAGGTTTTAACTAATTTCCTGTTAGAAATGATGCGGAGACTGAGGGATTCGAACCCTCGATACCCTTTTGAGGTATACACACTTTCCAGGCGTGCTCCTTCAACCACTCGGACAAGTCTCCAACAGAGCGGCCAAAAATAATAAAAATTACTGAGCATTATGCTATTATTACTTAGTTTTCTATAAATTAGACAGATGAGCTTACCGAATGATTTTGAAAGTTATGTTAAACAGTTTCCTCTCCAAACGCAGGATCTTTTAAAAGAAATGAGAATAATTATTCAAAAATCTGCTCCCCAAGCAATCGAATGCTTTAAATACGGAATGCCCACCTTTTTTTTACACGTTAATTTAGTGCATTTTGCCGCCTATAAAAATCATATCGGTTTTTACCCAACTCCTTCAGCAATTATTCATTTTAAAGAAGAATTAACAAAATATAAAACCTCTAAAGGAGCTATTCAGTTTCCGTTAAAAAAATTACCTAAAACTTTAATCACCAAAATTGTTAAATACAGAGTTCTGGAGATACAACATAAATTCTTATAAAAATTTTAATGATCCCTTTTCTTTGACTTATTTATAAAAAAAATCGAAGTGTTTTTTTTGAAAGATTTTAAAATAAGTTTGCGACCATTAAAATTATACTTATGAAACTTTTTTTACTCACCATACTTGCCTTTGTCTTTATAAATACATGGGCGCAAATTGATCCCCGTTATTCTGTATACAATACTTCAGGCCCCTACACTGTTCAGGTTGACAGTAGTTATAGCACTAACCCAAAGTTTATGATTTATAAACCTATTGGCTCTTCGGGTTCACTTCCGGTTATGATATTTCATCCCGGCGCTAACGGCTTTTTTCAATCTGCCATTAATGTTCATAGTTACGATTTATATACGAAGCACTTGGCCTCATGGGGTTACGTAGTTTTAGTTTTGGATATTACAACCGGTGGATTTCCTTCCAGTACTAATTTTAATTCGGCTGTAAACTGGGTTTATACCAATTCCAGAAATAGTCAGCATTGGATGCATACAACAGCCGATACAAACCGAATAATTATTGGCGGTCACAGTAACGGTGGTATTCATGCCTCTTCGTATATTGCCGCTTATCCAAACAAGGTGCAGGGCATGGTTCTATTTGCCTCCTATCCTTCCACCTTTCCACCCACTAACGTTGGTGTATTTAATGGTAAACTTTTAGACCTTGCCGGCTCCGAAGACGATGCCAGCACACCTGCGCAATGCAGAACAGGCTATGATTCTTTTACCGGAACCACCTGTAAATCGTTTGTGATAGTAGAAGGCCTTCATCATGGCGGATTTGGCAATTACGTTAACACCGCGCAGCCCGTTGGAAGTATGGGTCGGGACAGCGCAACCGCAACAGTTAGACATTTATTGCTTTCCTTTCTTGAAGGTCAATTTAAAAATAACAACTTTGCACTGGATAATTTTTTTGATAGCAATTTACGACCCAATAACTATAGTACTTTTTTAAGCAGCTGCGTAAATACTGCCACCCGTAATTTAGAAAAAGAAGTTCCTATTAAGCTGCTTCAACATCATTTGGTTCAAAGTAATCATAATAAAACAGAAGTGTTTGCATTAGACGGGAGAAAACTTTTACAAAGCAACGAATTGTCAATTAATCTGGAAGCATATAAAAATAATATTGTTCTTATACGCGTATATAACAACAACGGACTCTATCAAGCTAAATTATGGATAGAATAGGCGAAAGAGTTTTAACAAAATGTTGATGTCCTAATTAATTTTTTAAAATAATGATTGTAAAGTCACCTTTGTATAGCGTTTAAAAAAGAATTAACCATTCCATAAACTTGATTAATTAACAAGATGTTTTAAAAAGGCCGAAAGCGGATACATTTATAAGAAATAATTTAGGACCTTAATAGGCGCAAACTTTTTCCGAATTTACTAAGTGGTAAAATGAATTACTTAAAACGCGAGGAATTAAAAAATATTTCAAAAGTAGTTCCTTTAACATTATGCATGTTAATATTACCGTTAATCTGATCCACCAGTGAATCAATTAATTCCAAACCTATATGATTACTTTCGATTTCGTTTCTTTTGCTAGGATCGAAACCTTTCCCATTGTCAGAGAGCGTCAAACAAAACTGAGTTTCATTTCTTGTCATTTGCACGTGGATCTCTCCTCCTTCGGAGTCAAAAGCATGCTTAAAAGAATTAGACACAATTTCATTAACCATTAAGCCAATAGGCAATGCTACATCCATTTCAAAAGCTACCATTTCAATATTTAAGAATACATTTATTCTATTTTTTTCGGAATTAAAAAGATATTTAAGCTGCTCTATAAGCTGTTCCAAATAATCAGGCATTTGTATATAAGCTAAAGTGCCCGATTTATAAATAAATTCGTGGGTAAGCGCTATACTCAGAATACGTTGCTTGGATTCATTTAATTCCTCTATAACTTCCTGATTATTTGATTTAGAAGCCTGAATGTTTAAGAGACTAGAAATTATTTGCAAGTTGTTTTTAACCCGGTGATGGACTTCTTTTAACAAGGCCTCCTTCTCTTTAAGGGAATCCTGTATAATTATATTCTTAGTAAGTATCTCACTATTCTTTTCAATTAAAACCTTTTGATTATTCTTTAATCGTGTGTACAAATAAATAAACATGAGCAATAGAATTAATAAAAAAACTATTGTTTGAATTAAAACTAGTTTTTGGTTGCCCTGCTTCTCCAGAAGCAGCTCATTCCTTTTTAAAAGATTATTCTTTTGTTCTATCTCATCTTCTTTCTGCTTTACAGCATAGGTAACTTGTTGGTTAATGATCTGACTCTCTTTTTCGATGTTAATAAAAGAATCCTTTAAACCAACCAAATCTCGGAACAATGAAGCAGCATCCTTTTCATTTCCCTTCAATAAATTCCACTCGGCCAATAGTTTTTTATTTTGAACTAAAGGCATAATATCTTCTTTTCCCTTCAATAAATTGGCAGCAGTATCAATATAACGAAAAGCAAGATCCAGTTCATTCAACTTCATAAAGCAACTGGCTAATTCGTTAGAGCTGATTACAGCATTTAAGTAATCTCCTTTTTTAATACTCCAGCAAACATCTTGTTTTAAAAGCGGAACTGCTTCATTGTATCGATTAAGAAGCATGTAGGACTGAGCAATATTCCCTTTAATAAGGCCAATAAAAAAAAGATCTTCCAGATTATTTTTCCTACTTACCTTATAAAGATAATTAAGAGCCAAATTAAATTCAGCAATAGCACTGTCTGCATTTTTGGATTTATTGAAATAAACTCCCAGATTATTATGAAAATTTGCATTAAACCAATTGTCCTTGTAAAATTGATCTGTACTTAACCACTCTAATCTGTTTTGTTTAATTGCTTCCGAATACAAGCCTATTTCGCCGTAGAGTCTGCTTTTAGGGATACTAATTTTCCAGGGATTTAGTTTTAACTTTCTACTCTCAATAATTTCGCTAATTTCATTATGATATTCGAAGGCTTTTGGAATATTATTAATTGCAACAAAACCCTCAATAATGCATGAATACAAACGAACGCTATCATTAAAATTAAATGTTTTGTTTTGAGAAAGTAAAGTAACCATAGCCGGAATAGCCCGGGTGTATCTATGTTCCTGAAATAATACTATGCAGTTTACAAATTCGTTTAGTTCGTTTAACTCGGGTATATTTGTCGGTAATTTTTTTTGGATTAAGTCTTTTTTAAACTCATTAAACAAAACTGATTTATAATCATTTTTGGTTTCTTTAATTATATTAATCCTACCCTTATAATCGGCACTTTCGTATTGTTTAAAAACTTCTGAAAATTCTTGAGCGATTAAACCATTAACCATCATTAAGAATACTAAACAAATTCTAACAATGATTGATGTATTTGACGGCAGATTTAAAAACATACACTTCGACTAATTTAATACAAAAAAGTGTTTAAACGTTTGATATTCTCCATTTTATTCGCTCTTAAAACCAAATAACCCGGATATATTATACGTGGCGCAAGCGAGGAAGAATTTGCACTTGGTCGTTTACCCAATACGCTAAGCTAAAACCAGCGCCTTGTGCGGTTGGGCTTAGGGCGATGGTATAGGCCTTTTCCCACTTCTCAACAATTACCACTTCGTCATTCCGGCGTAGGCCGGAATCTAAATTTTAAAATATATTGTGATAAATTTAATACCCCGGTACGCGCTAAGCTGAAGCCAGGCCTTTGTGCATTTGGGCTTAGGGCGGTTGTGTAATTTAATTTATAACTCATATACCTTAATTGGACTTTGCCCCAGTACGCGCTAAGCTTAAGCCAGGCCTTTGTGCGGTTGGGCTTAGGGCGGTTGTATAATTTAATTTATAACTCATATACCTTAATTGGACTTTGCTCATTGGCACTACTTAATCTCCATTCGTATGGATAATTTACAAAACCTGATACTACCGGGGCCTACTGGGGTTATGTAAAGTTTTAAACTTTGCATATTATAAACTCACAAGTTACGCTATCGCTAAACTAGCGAGAGCGAGGGGAGTAAAATTGAAATTAAAAAGTAATTTATTAATTAAATTCTTTACTCAAACAAATCTTCTTTGTAATAACTTCTAAATTATTTTTTATAACGGCAAAATAGATGCCTTCCGATTTAAATTTAATATCTATAAAACAGTTATCAGTAGAACAATTACTAGTAGCTACAATTTCGCCAATTGCATTTATAATAGTAATTGTTGAGTTTTCCTGCAGGCCTTTTATTTGAAAAATTCCGCTACTTGGATTAGGATTAATAGTAAGTATAGATTTCTCTTCATCTAAACAAGATACCGCTAAAGCATTAAAATAAATTGATGTTCCATCAAAATCAGTTTGTTTTAAACGATAATAATTAGTTCCATAATTAGGTAACGAATCAATAAATTTATAATGTATTGGAGAAGATGAATAACCTGCTCCATCTATTTTTGCTATAGTATGCCACGTTATATCGTTGTTACTTCTTTCTATAGTATAAAAATCATTATTAACCTCTGAAGCTGTTATCCATTCTATTTCAGCGTCATTATTACAAGTAACATTTAATGAGATTAGATTAATTGGTAAAAGTGTAAGACAATCGTTGCTTATAAAATTTAAGATTGAAAAATTAGCGTGGCCATCACTAATGCCACCCGCATATGGATTAAGTCCGATTTGGTTACATATAGTGTTTCTCACTAAAGCATTTGAGTGTCCATCATTAATCCCTCCCGCAAAAGGATTTAAACCCGTTTGACTACAACTGCTGTTGGTTAAAACAAAATTAGCATGTCCATCAT
>JBIICS010000085.1:0-12024 GCA_044238735.1 Bacteroidia bacterium | reverse complement strand
GGTCCAACTATGGGGAGTACCCTATATCTAGGGTTTAGAATGACCATTAAATAATTATAATTAAAAACAATTCTTAATTAACTTTGTATCTATATTAAATGAAAACAACAATTTTTAAAAATATCCTTTTTATACTGCATTTATTTTTGTTTACGTACACTTCTGCAAAGGATAAACCTAAAACAGAGAAACTTATCGTTAAAACATCTTCCATTTGCGGTACTTGTAAATTTAATATTGAAAAATCTTTAGCACTTGAAAGAGGTGTAAAATCTGCCTCGCTTGATGTTGATACTAAAATAGCCACCGTAATATATAAGCCATCTAAAACCAATGCGGATAAAATTAGGAAGGCTATTTCAGATGCAGGTTACGACGCTGATGATGTTAAAGCTAATCCAAAGGCATATACTAATTTGGCTCCGTGTTGTAAAAAAGATTATGAAGGAAGACATAACGATTAATATAAATTATTTTTAAGAAGATAGTAAAACAAATAAATTCAGATTCTATCTTTTATAACTTTTAAAAATTAACTAACATGAGTGAAATTACTAAAGAAAAAGTGCTTGAAGCCTTAAGTCATGTTGACGATCCGGATTTAAAGAAAGATTTGGTAACCTTAGGGATGATAAGGGATTTAAAAATTGAAGGTAAGCGAGTTTCATTTTCGGTTGTACTTACAACTCCTGCTTGCCCCATGAAAGAGATGATTGAGCGCGCCTGTTTAAATGCAGTTTTACATTTTGTTGATAAGGAAGCTCAGGTAGTTATTAATATGACCAGTGATGTAAGTTCGGGTAGAGGAAACGAAAAACCTATTTTACCTCATGTTAAAAATATTATTGCTGTTGCTTCAGGTAAGGGTGGTGTAGGTAAATCTACTGTATCATCAAATTTAGCTATTGCTCTTACTAAGCTTGGTGCTAAAGTTGGATTGGTAGATGCCGATGTGCACGGACCGTCTGTTCCGTTAATGTTTGATGTTTTACATGATAAACCCACTATGAAACAAGTAGATGGGCAGAATTTTATTGTGCCTGTTGAAAGTTACGGTGTTAAATTGCTATCAATCGGTTTTTTTGCAGACACTTCACAAGCAATCGTTTGGCGAGGTCCAATGGCCAGTAAGGCCTTAACTCAATTATTCCGGGATGCTGATTGGGGTGAATTGGATTATATGATAGTAGACTTACCTCCCGGAACCAGTGATATTCATTTAAGTTTGGTGCAGGCTGTCCCTTTAACAGGAGTTGTAGTGGTTACAACTCCTCAGGAAGTTGCATTGGCGGATGCCCGAAAAGGAGTTGGGATGTTTCAGATGCCTGGAATTAATGTTCCGGTAATAGGCATTGTAGAGAATATGGCTTGGTTTACACCAGAGGAATTACCAAATAATAAATATTATATTTTTGGTAAAGACGGGGGTAAAGATTTGGCCGAAAGTTTAAATGTGCCTATGCTTGCTCAAATACCTTTGGTTCAAGGAATAAGGGAATGCGGTGATATAGGTAGACCCGCAGCATTAAATGAATTTACGCTGCAGGGCAAAGCATTTTTGGAAATGGCTAAAGCAGTAGCCCAACAAGTAGCAATTAGTAATAGTAAACAAAATGCTCAAACCGTTTTATGAAGTTTAATAGTCTTAAGACTCTTTATAGCAAACTATTTTTTCTAATAATTCCCTTTATATTGTTGGTGTTTAATTTGGTCTCTTTCAGTAAAGAAGGATTTTCACTTTCAACATTTATATGGCCTTTATATATATTTATCATGTTGAGTATGTATTTTAACACTTACTATTTAATTGATAAAGATCGTATTTATTATAAAAGTGGTTTTGCTCTTAAAGGTAGTATACAAATAAATTCAATATACAAGATCAATAAAGTTAAACGATTTAATATTGGGTACAAGCCTGCATTAACCAATACCGGTTTGCTTTTATGTTATAATAAGTATGATGAAATTTTTATTTCCCCCGATAATTCTGATTTGTTTATTGACATGATTAAGTGTAAAAACCCCAAGGTAGAATTAGAGAGTAAATAATTTGGCTGTATAACTCCAAAATGATGAACGTTAATGAGGCTTTTGGAGATTGTTTTATACTTAAAGGTTCATTTTAATTTATTATGATTTACACACCTTAAGTATTTTATTAGTAAGTTAATATGATATTAATCATGTTTTTACATAACTTTTAAGCAATATCTATTTTTGAAATAAATACCTATATTAGTTATGCATTATAATAAAAGGTTTTATTCAGCTTGTAAATTATAAATGAGTTATTACTAACTTTTAGCTTTTAACCGATTAATCCATACTAAAAAATGCACCTATTTTTAAATCATTTTTATTTTTTAAATGAATTATTAAACTAATTAATTTATAATCATGCAAGAAAACTCTTATATAGAAAATCAGGTTTCAAATATTCAAGCTCAAAATATTCTTCAAGCTTTACACGAGATCAATATTGAGTTTATCCGACCTAAAAGCAACAAAAGGTCACTTTTTAAAAAAATGCTGGATAAAGTACTGGCTATTACTTCCAGCGAATATGGTTTTATTGGAGAGATTATTACACGTGAAGGAGCACCTCTTTTAAAGACATATGCAATTACAGATATTTCGTGGAATGAAGAAACTGCTGCGCTTTACAAAAAATATGAAGCACAAGGAATGGAATTCACCAATCTTAATACACTTTTTGGTTATACAATAAGAACCGGAGAAGTGGTTATTTCCAATGATCCGGCTAATGATTCAAAACGAGGGGGGTTGCCCAAAGGGCATCCTGCATTAAACCATTATCTTGGCATACCAGTAAAGGATAATAATAATGTTATGATTGGAATGATTGGTATTGCAAATAAACCCGGCGGATATTCCGAAAGTGATTTGTTATTTCTGGAACCCATGATTTCTTTAACCGCTGCCTATATTTCTGCTATTAAGGATAGTGAGGCCAAGCAATTCTTTTCGGGTACTTTGGATTTATATAAAAAAGCAATCGACGATCACGCAATTGTTTCTGTTACAGATGTTAACGGAAATATTATATATGTTAATGAGAAGTTTTGTGAGCTTTCTAAATTTACTTCGGCAGAATTAATCGGTAAAAATCACGTAATTGTTAATTCGGGTTATCACAGTAAAGAATTTTTCAATAAACTATGGAGTACAATTTTGTCAGGTAAAGTATGGAATGGCGAAATTCGCAATCGTGCTAAAGATGGAAGTATCTATTGGGTGAATGCTACTTTAATACCTTTTTTAGATGAGAATAAAAAACCTTATCAGTTTATTGCAATCAGAAATGATATTACAAAGTTAAAAGAACAGGAACGTGAACTGTCTAATTTTTTTCGTTTGTCGTTAGATCTATTATGTATTATTACTGCTGAAGGTAAATTTATAAAGGTGAGTGAATCTTTCCCAAAGGTATTAGGATATACCGAGGATGAATTATTAGAAACAGCTGTAATGGATTTAATTCACCCCAACGATCGATTGTCAACTCAGGAACAAATTGAAAAAATGTTAGCCGGCGATAGCACGCTTGATTTTGAAAACCGTTATCGTAAAAAAGATGGCGGTTATTTGTTGTTATCCTGGAAAGGGTCTTTAAATAAAGAAGATGGCCTTATATACGGTACAGCAACCGATATTACCAGCAAAAAGGAGATAGAGGAAAAATTGATTCAATCGAAAATTGAGATGGAGAAGGCTAAAGCAAAAGATATTTTTTTAGCTAATATGAGTCATGAGATTAGAACTCCCCTAAATGCAATTATTGGTTTCAATGATCTTCTGAGTAAAACAAGTCTTAATCCTGAACAGGCGGGTCATGTAACCATTATTGGAAATGCGCTTAAGAATCTGAATGTAATTATTAATGATATACTTGATCTTTCAAAGTTAGAGAGCGGTAAATTAGAATTAGAAAAATTGCCCTTTAATGTTGAAAGCACAATTAAACAGGTGATTCAAATCCATCTGGCAAAGGCAAAGGCAAAAAATATCCGACTTGTGTTAAGTTTTGATAGTGCTATTCCGGAGTATATTATAGGTGATGAAACCCGTTTATCTCAAATGCTAATTAATTTGGTGTCTAATGCTGTTAAATTTACTAACCAAGGAAGTGTAGAGATTAAAGTAATGGAACAAGAACGTATAGATAATAAAGTAAGATTGTGTTTTAATATTTGCGACACGGGGATTGGCATTGAACCTGATAAACTTAACTTAATTTTTGAACGATTTACGCAAGCAGAAGATTATACTACCCGCCTTTATGGCGGAACCGGACTTGGATTAAATATTGTAAAATCATTGGTGGATCTTCATGAAGGAGATTTACGTGTGCAGAGCACATTAGGTAAAGGTTCTGAATTTATTCTAGAATTAACTTATCCAGTGGCAAACACTATTTATAGTGAGAATACATTACCGTCTAACGAAGTTTTGTCTGAAGTGCCTCTAAAAGGGTATTCAATTTTACTTGTTGAAGATAATGAGCATAACCAGATTTTAGCAAAAACTTATCTGGAGCGTGCTGGAGCTCTTATTGATATTGCGGGTAATGGGCATGTTGGTTTAGATTCATTATCAAAGAATACATACGATTTAATTATAATGGATATTCAAATGCCGGTTATGGATGGAATTAGAGCAACAGAAATAATTAGAAAGGAATTAAGTCTTAACATTCCCATAATTGGTTGTTCTGCTCATGCTCTGGAGTCAGAAAAATTACGTTGTTTCTCAGCAGGTATGAACGATTATATAACCAAGCCTTATAGTCAGTTGGATCTGGTTAGTGCTGTGTTAAGATTAAAGATTGAAAAATCAATGCCCAACTATACAAGTAATGAACATTCTCAATCAACCATCCCATCCGGGGAATTAGAGGATGTTAATGAAATTTTTAAAAATTGGGAGTATCAGTTAGGAAAAGAAATAGCCGACAAGTTAATGACTGCTCTGCTTAAACGAATTCCTAATGATATTAGTAAGATTGAAACCTATGTTAAATCATCCGATTATTCTAATCTGGAAAGTGCTACTCATAATTTAGCAGGATCACTTGGTGGCCTTAATATAATGAACGGAATGAGGCTAACCCGAAAATTAGAAGAGTCGTGCAAATCCAATAATAAAGTAGTTATTGAATCAATTGCTGATGATCTTCTTCGATATTTAAATCATCTACTTTTGCAATTAAGTTAAATAAATCTATTATCTATTTGAGATTTTAAAAATCACGAATAGTTTATCTCGGTAATGAACTGAAAATAGATGGTGAGTTTTTACCTCAGTGTGAAATTGTAAATAATCGTTCCTCTTTGCTCTTCTGGGGCATCAGGATTAGAATTGAATTTAGTTTTATAAGCAGCGTTTTCAGCCTTTGTGTATAAACATTGTGAAGCCGTTGTACTTCCGCGGGCTCCAGCCTTGGCTTTTGTAACTTTACCATTTTGATTAACCCAAATTTCCACAATTACAGTCCCCATTTCGTTACATTCGTATTCGGGTTTCATTAAATTTTCGGCTTTACGGTTTAAAAGTGTATGTGATATTCCCTTTCCGCCTGGCCCGTTTCCTCCTGGTCCTGTTCCTTGTCCGGGCCCTGTTCCGCCTCCAGGGCCATTTCCGTTTCCGTTACTAAACGGATCACCGTTTGGATTTCCTTCATCTCCGGTTCCTTTATTAGAAGTTCCCTGTGAGGTGGAGTTATTCTTTTTGCCTTTATACAAAGCAACCGGATTTACTTGTGGCTGAGGGGTTGTTTGTTGCTCGGGTTGTGTTTCAGTATTTTCTTTGCTCTCATTTGCCTGAATTGGATTTGAGTTTTCCTTGGCAATTTCGGAAGTCTTTATCGCTTCAGTTTCTTCTATACTTTGGGTAAGGTATTTTTCATTCTCAGCTTGACTGGCTTTAATTTCTTCTTTGGTAATAATGGGCTTTACGTCAACCTCATCCGATATGGGTTGAATATCGCCGGTGCTTTCATCTACATAGCCTAAATTAACTACCATACCACCATCAGCAGCTAATGGCGGATCAGGCTTGCTTACATTTAAAATAAACAGCAAGAGCAAAATAAGGGCATGCACAATAACCGTTGTTATGAATGCATATGTTTTATTTTTACCTCCGTATATACTTTGAGCGTCCATCAATTATTTAGGTGCTTGTGTAGCCAGTACCATTTTAATTTTATGTCGATTTCCAATTTCCAGAACATCAACCAAATCCTGAACGGATAGAGCCTTATCTACTTTTAAAATAACAGTAGGCTCATCGATCTTGGCCATCATAGTGGTTAATGTAGATTCAAGGCTTCCAAAAGGAACCTCCTGATTATCTATAAAGTATTGCTTATCTGCGTTAACAGAAACTGAGATTGTTTTTTTACTTACGGCAGGGCTACTTTGCGCATTAGGTAAAATCAATTTAATAACATTAGGACTAACCAATGTGCTTACAATTAAGAAGAACAAGAGTAAAAAAAACATGATATCGTTAAGGGAGTGCGTGCTCACCTCTACATGTAGTTTGCTTTTTCTGCGTAAGTTCATGCTAAATTATTTACCCGGTTCAGAAATTACATCTATAAATTCCATGGAAGCTTCTTCCATTCTGGAAATTAAGGCCTCTACTTTATTGTGTAGTAAATGGTGACAAATAAAAGCCAAAATACCAACAATAAGTCCGGCGGCCGATGTTACCATCTTTTGATATAAACCCTCAGAAATAGTTTGAATACCAAAATCGCCTGTTTGAGAAATATTATAGAAGATGGAAATAACTCCAAAAATAGTTCCTACGAAACCAAACATAGGAGCAATGGCTGCTATTGTACTTAAATAGCCCATGTTCTTCTCCACCCGGTTTAATTCTACTTTTCCGGCTGTTTCCATAGCAGATTCTATTTCCTGCACCGGATGACCCAGACGGCTAATTCCTTTTTCTATCATTTTGGAAACCGGATCGGCATTGGTTTTACATAAATTGCGGGCACCCTCTATATTGCCACTGCCCAGCATATCCTTTACTCCGGGAATTAAATTTTTATTAATCCTCGAGGCTTTGTTAATGGTTAATAATCTTTCTACAAAAAGAAAAATTAGAGCTACCGACATTAATCCGATAATTAACATTACAGGTCCGCCTTTAGCTATTAAACCCCACAGCGACATGCTGGTTTGTGTTCCGGCCTGAGGTAATTGCGTTGCTGCAGCTGCTGCAGAATCTACGGCTGCTCCGCCTACGTTCATTTGCAATAAAATCCAGTTTAGCATATTATACATTTATATTTTACCAAATTACCCTTATTAAAAACCCTTAATAGTAGGCGTGGGCTTTAATTTTAAACATCTAAATGTTAGTTGTGGTAAAAATCTTTCATGTAATGAATAATCTACTAAACGAATGTTAAGCGAAATTATTGTAAAAGAAAAAATATATACATTAAATTAATTCATCCGAATAAACAGCCGGAAAGCGTTGGCGTAAATTGTAAGTGGATGACATTACCTCGCCATAGGCTCCGGCAGTTCTTATGGCAAATAAATCGCCCCGAAGTGTTTCGGGTAAATCAACCGCCTTTCCAAAACAATCACTCGACTCGCAAATGGGACCAACAACATCGTATTTAACCGATTTAGCACAATCCATTTTAGTTAAATTTTCAATCTTGTGGTAGGATTGGTAAAGCGCCGGACGAATTAATTCCGTCATGCCTGCATCTAAAATAGCAAAGTTGGTTTTTATTCCGTTTTTAATGTAAAGTACTTTACTAATTAAGCTTCCGCATTGGGCAACCAGCGCCCTTCCAATTTCAAAATGAACAGATTGATTGGGGTCGTGTTCGAGGAAACGTTTGAATATTTCGAAATAGGCCTCAAAATTGGTAATGGCCTGTTCATCCGGATGGTGATAGTCGACACCCAACCCCCCGCCAACATTAAGGTGTTGTATTTGAATGCCTTTTTGTTTAAAGTATCTCTGAAAATTATTTACCCGATTACATAAATTTCCAAAAACAGATAAATCAGTTATCTGTGAACCAATGTGAAAATGAAGTCCAATTAATTTAATATTATTAAGAGTTCTTAATTTATCAATAACCGAATCGAGTTCCCATTCATTAATACCAAATTTATTTTCTTCCAGGCCGGTGGTAATGTAATGATGAGTTTTTGCACTTACATTCGGATTTATACGAAGCGCAATGAAGGCAGTTTTATTGCGTTTAAAGGCGAGTTCATTAATAACTTCAATTTCTTGTAAACTTTCGCAATTAAAACAAGCAATTCCATGTTCAAGACCAGTAATAATTTCACTGTCACTTTTACCAACCCCAGCAAACATAATGTTATGGGGAGCGAATCCATTTTCGATAGCGGTTAAAACCTCCTGTCCACTCACACAATCTGCGCCCAAACCGGATTCTTTTACCGTTTTTAATATTTTGAGGTTACTATTAGCCTTTAGAGCATAATGAATGTGATAATTGTATTTGTCGGCTTCTTTTTTAATTGAGGCCAAATTAGCCTTAAGTACCTCCATATTGTAAAAATAGTATGGAGTAGGCATCGCACTAAGTTTTGATATCAGTTCGTTGTTAAATGTTTTCATGTTAGCGGTTTCTGATATTAAAAACACCTTCATTTAAGGCCATCAATACATCTTTTTTATGACCGGAATCAACTAATACCGAAATATTATTTTTACTACCCCCGGCCGAAATCATCTTAACCGGTAAATGCGACAAGCAGCTGAGCACTCGGGCACCAGCACCACTGCTCTCTTGCAGACCATCCCCCACAATACAAACAATACTTTGATTAGTTTCGACGGTAACCTTGCAAAATTTTTCAAGCTCAATTTTAATTTCTTCCAAATTTGCATGATCATCAACAGTTAAAGAGACTCCAACTTCGGAAGTGGTAATCATATCGATGGGTTTTTTATAACGTTCGAAAACCTCAAAAACCTTTCGCAAGAAACCATAAGCCAATAACATACGAGTCGATTTAATTTGAAAAACTATAATGCCGTCTTTAGCTGCTACAGCTTTAATTAAGCTCCCAGATGTTTTATTAGAAATTACAGTTCCCCGTGCATCTGGTTGCATGGTGTTTTTTAAAAGTACCGGTACATTTCTTAACTGAGCAGGTAAAATACAAGTTGGATGTAATATTTTTGCACCAAAATAGGCGAGCTCAGCAGCTTCATCAAACGATAATTCGGCAATTGGAAATGTTTTGCCTACTACCCGAGGATCATTATTATGCATGCCATCAATATCTGTCCATATCTGAATTTCAGAGGAACAAAGAGCAGCACCAACTAAACACGCAGTGTAATCGCTGCCTCCTCTTTTTAAGTTGTCTATTTCGCCAAATGCATTTCTGCAGATGTAGCCTTGGGTTATAAACAGGTTATTTCCCTTATTCTTATTTAAAATTTCGCTTAAATGCTTTTCAATATAATTTAAATCGGGTTCCTCTTCTTCGTTAATACGCATAAAATCCAATGCCGGCAATAAAATAGATTCTATATTAATCTCAGCCAAATAGAAGTGGAATAAAGCAGTTGAGATAAGTTCTCCTTGAGCCAAAATTGCTTTCTCTTCGTGGCGGGTAAATGTATCAATTACAAAGCCTGAAATAAATTCGAAATGAGCTTTAATTAGTTCGTTGCCTTTAATTTTAAATTGATCGGTGGAGAAAAGTTCATTTACAAATTGCTTATATTTTAAATGAAGATTCTCAATTAATTGCTTGGCCTTGCCGGAATCGTTTTTATACAATTCGTTACAGATTTCAACCAGTGAATTTGTTGTTCCGGCAACTGCAGAAAGAACTACAATTTTAGGTTCTGGATTAGCCACCAACTTAACCAACTCGTGCATGCGTATAGCTGAACCTACTGATGTTCCGCCAAATTTTAAAATTTTCATACTTAATAACTATTAATAATTTGCAATATCAACATTAATACTTTACCAATAAACTAAATTTTTAATTACCCGTAATGGTTTACCCATAGTGCTAACGGTTAATTCATGATTAATACAGTGTTGTATATTCCAATTAGGGCTTAATACTCTGTATCTTTTTAACTCATTTTAGTATCATAAACAAAAATAGGATGATTTTTGCATTCGTTAACACTTATAATGTTTATAACCCATTAATTTTGAACGTTTGATGAACATTAAAAATGATATTTTTGAACGATTAAGCCATTAAAATGCTAGCATTACTTATAAAAGAAATAAATAGTTTCCTTAGTTCTCTAATTGGTTACATTGTAATCGGACTATTTTTACTGGCAATTAGTTTATTTATGTGGGTTTTCCCCGGTAATAATAATGTTATTGATGCCGGTTATGCCAATATTGACACCTTATTTGTTATGGCTCCCTGGGTTTTTATGTTTTTGGTGCCGGCCATTACCATGCGTTCCTTTGCCGAAGAAAAGCGAACAGGTACTATTGAAACTTTATTAACCCGTCCTTTAAGTGATTTGCAAATCATTATAGCTAAATTTTTAGCAGGTTTTGTATTGGTTTTATTTAGTTTAATTCCGACCCTTATTTATTATTTTAGTGTTAATGCGCTTGGTAGTCCGCCAGGCAATATTGATAGTGGGGGTATGTGGGGTTCGTATATAGGATTATTATTCCTGGGTGGAGGTTTTGTTAGTATTGGCGTTTTCTCATCTTCATTAAGCGATAACCAGATAATCTCATTTATAATTGGTGTGTTTTTATCTTTTTTCTGTTACCTGGGTTTCGATTCACTTGCTTCGTTGGAGCTTTTTGGTAAAGTGGATTCTTTAATCTTATTTTTAGGCATTAACGAACATTATATATCCTTAAGCAGAGGGGTAATAGATTCTCGCGATATGGTTTATTTTTTAAGCTTAATAGCTTTATTTACCATTCTTACCAAAATTGTTTTAGAAAGTCGTAAATGGTAATGAAATGAAACCTGTTTCTAAAAATATAAAACGCTTAAATCTAATACAGTTAGTAATTGGATTAGCTGTAATTATCTTAATAAATGTTATTGCCAAATATGCCTTTTTTAGGCTAGATCTTACACAGGAAAAACGTTATACGCTGTCGCCATTAACTAAAAAAATGTTAAAGGAATTGGATGATGTAGTATACTACAAGGTTTATCTGGAAGGTGATTTTCCGGCCGGATTTAAAAGGTTACGAGATGAAACTAAAGAGATGTTAGATGAGTTTAGGGCTTATGCTGGCGATAATATACAATACGAATTTATAGATCCATCATCCAATCCAGATAAAAAACAGCGTAACGAATTATACAAAACTCTTTATCAAAAAGGACTTCAGCCCACTAATTTAAATTTTAAGGAAGATGGTGATGCTAATGCGCAAAAAATTATTTTTCCGGGTGCCATTATTACTTATAAAGCTCGTGAAACTACTGCGCAGCTTTTAAAAAGTCAGGGTTTTGCACATCCTGAAGCCATGATCAATAATTCAATTAAAGACCTTGAATATAATTTGTCTAATGCGATACGTAAAGTTAAAAATGGACTTAAACCTAGAATTGCTTTTATAGAAGGCCATGGAGAGCTTGAGGAAATGGCTGTAGCGGACATAACCAAGTCGTTATCTGAATATTATGAAGTATCAAGAGTAAAAATAAACGGAAAACTAAATACCTTACGTGGTTATAAAGCTATAGTTATAGCACAGCCTGATTCAATTTTTGATGAAAAAGATAAATTTGTTATTGACCAGTTTATTACACATGGAGGAAAATCGCTATGGCTTGTAGAAAGTACTTTTGCTACTATGGATAGTTTAACTAAAAGTGGAGAAACGGTTGGGGTTTCCAACCCCATTAATTTAGAAGATCAACTGTTTAGATACGGTGTAAGAATTAATACGCATTTTGTACAAGATATACAGGGAGCCCCAATTCCTATTGTAACCGGTATGATGGGTAATCAGCCTCAAAC